>NZ_JBQKLA010000005.1:0-127795 GCF_052116465.1 Collinsella sp. Sow4_D11
CCCCCCCCCCCCCCCCCCCCCCCCCCCCCCCCCCCCCCCCCCCCCCCCCCCCCCCCCCCCCCCCCCCCCCCCCCCCCCCCCCCCCCCCCCCCCCCCCCCCCCCCCCCCCCGGCGGGATAGACCGGTTTGGATGGGGCTTTGATGCATGGGTGGTCTGTTGGTGGGCAAATGGGTATCATAATGCGGTTACTGCATCGACTCCGTGATGCATGTTTGTACGTTCCCGGCGGTCGGTTTGCCAGAAGCGCCCCGTCGGTTGTTCCAGACCCGTTTCGAAGAAAGGAAACCGCACGAACCTATGGCAGCTAAAAAATCATCTCCCTTGAAGATCATTCCGCTCGGAGGCCTTGACGGCATCGGCAAGAATATGACGGTCTTCGAGTGCGGCGACGACATGGTGCTCGTCGACGCCGGCCTTATGTTCCCCGACGACTCCCAGCCCGGTATCGATTTGGTGCTTCCCGACTACACCTATGTTCTGGAGAACGAGGAGAAGCTCCGCGGCATCATCGTCACCCACGGCCACGAGGACCATACCGGTTCGCTTCCGTACCTGCTGCAGGACCTCAACAACAAGGTGCCCATCTTCTCGAGCAAGCTGACGCTTGGTTTCATCGAGGGCAAGCTTTCCGAGTTCCGCATCCGCGCGCCCAAGTTCCGCGAGGTCAAGGGCGGTAGCCATGTCAATCTTGGTGGCATTTCGCTCGACTTCTTCTCTATGACGCACTCAATTCCGGGCGCTTTGGGCGTATTCATTCGCACCAACCAGGGCACCGTTATGCACACGGGCGACTTTAAGCTCGACCAGACGCCCATCGATGGCGTCACGCCCGATTATGCCGCCATCAGTCGCTTTGCCAAGCAGGGCATCGACCTGTTGCTTTCTGACTCCACCAACGCCACGGTTCCGGGCTTTACCAAGTCCGAGGCCGAAGTCGGCCCCAACTTGCTGCACGCCATCAAGAATGCCCCGGGCCGCGTGTTCGTCGCGTCGTTCTCGAGCCATATCCATCGCCTGCAGCAGATCTGCGACGCCGCCCGCAAGTGCGGCCGCAAGGTCGTCGTGACCGGACGTTCCATGCTCACCAACACCCGCGTGGCGCGCGAGCTGGGCTACCTCAACATCGACGATGCCGATATCATCGATGCCTTCGATATCGATAACCTGCCTGACGACAAGATTGTCGTCATGTGCACCGGCTCTCAGGGCGAGCCGCTGTCGGCGCTGTCCCGCATGGCCAACGGCGAGCACAAGACGCTCTCCATCCACGAGGGCGATACCGTCATCCTCTCGGCAACGCCGGTCCCCGGCAACGAGAAGGCCGTCCAGCAGGTCGTCAACAGCCTGGCCAAGCTTGGCTGCGACGTGTGGGATAAGAATCGCGCCCTCGTCCATGTCTCGGGTCACGGCAGCCAGGAGGAGCTCAAGCTTCTGATGGCCATGGCCAAGCCCACCTACTTTATGCCGGTTCACGGCGAGGCCGTGCACCTGCGAGCCCATGCCCAGCTTGCCCGTAAGATGGGTATTAAGGATGATCACATCTTTATCCTCGATAACGGTGACACGCTCGAGATGCGCGGTGGTATTGTCAAGCGCGGCACGCCCGTCGAATCCGGCGTCGTCTACGTCGACGGCCTGCGCATCGGTGATACCGACCCCATCGTCCTGCGCGATCGTCAGAAGCTCGCCAATGACGGTATGGTCACGGCTGTCGCCATCGTCTCGCTCAAGCATAAGAAAATCGAGGCTATCGAGTTCTCGGGCCGTGGCGTTTCATTTGCCATCGACGATCAGTTCTCCGAGGATGCCTCCGCATCCATCATGAAGACAATCGAGAAGGGCAAGTTTAGCTTTACGAGCAGCGGCTCCGATGCCATTCGCAAGGCCGTGCGCGATTCGCTCTCCAACTTCATTTGGAGCCGTACGCGCACCCGTCCGATGATCATCCCGGTCGTCATGGAGGTTTAGTTTGGCGCGCGGATCTGCACAAAACGCCAAAGGCAATAAAGCCAACAACCAACCGGCATCTGCTAAGGGTGCCGGTTCCCATCTTCGTGCCAATAAGGGCCACGAGGCCGAGTTCGACGATTGTGAGCCCCTGGTCGAGCCTTCGGCCAACCGCGATATCGCCGGCGTGGTTATTGCCGTTTTGGCGATTGCGTCTTTCATTGCCGTGATTTCTCCGGCAACGGCACCCGTGACGGCAGTGGTTGCCGGTTTCTACCATCTTGGCTTTGGCCTGGGCGCCTACGTGCTGCCGATCGTCATTTTGCTGTTTGCCGCCACGCTCTTTTTGGGTGAGGACTCGCCGCTCAACATTCGCTCGGTCGCGGGTGGCGCCGTTGTCTTTATCGCCGTCGTCTCCATTCTTTCGTTGATGGTGCCGGGCACGAGCGATTCGTGCGACCTCATGTTTGTGCCGCAAAACCTGTCCGCCTCGGGCGGCTACATCGGTGCGTTTATTGCGAGTGCGCTGCAGAATGCCCTGGGTAAACCTATCGCGATGGTGGTCCTGTTGGGTTTGGCCGTCGTTGGCTTTGTCATCATCGGCTTTTCGGTGGGTGGCGTTTTGCGTTCTGCGCGCGATCGCGCTGCCGATTTTGCCGAGCGCCGTCGTGCCGATGTCAATGCGAGCCCGTGGGGCGACGAAGAGGCCCTGTCGGTTCCCGGCGTCGCCCGTCCGCACCTGAGCATTCTTCGTCAGAAGGGCTCCGATATGGCCGTGACCACGGTCATGGGCAATGATGCGGACCCTGTTCTGGACGATGATGACGAGGACGATGATCCGTTTGTCGACGTGTCCGAGGCCGTGGAGGCCGAGCGCGCCAAGACCACGCTGCTGCCGCGTCGCCATGCCAAGCATGGCAAGTCCGCGCCTAAGCTCAACACGAGTGAGCCCGACCCGTCTTGGTCCGATAGCGAAATCGAACTCACCGCGGGCGATGACGAGGATGACGAGTGTCCGCTCGAGACCGCCAAGACAACTTTGCTGCCGCGTCGCCAAGACAGGCGAGGACAGGTCACCGGACAGCTTTCGATGGAAGACGACCCGGACAAGGTCGACGAGTCCGAGCCGCCGTTTGCCGTGAACCCCGTGTCTGCTGCCCCGCAGATCCCCGATTTCCTGAAACACCCCAAGGTTGCCGATGCCCCCACCCCTACGGCTTCCGCTGCTCCTGTTGCAGCCGGCGATGGGGGAGCTGACGGCACCGCTGCCGATGTCGAGGGCGAGCAAGAGGATGGCCTCAAACTCCCGCCGCTCGAAATCCTGCACGCCAACCCGCAGTCGGCGTCCGCCGCGTCTTCTGACAAGGAGTTGGAGCAGACTGCCGAGTCGCTGCAGTCCACGTTGCTGGAGTTTGGCCGTAGCGCTCGCGTCGTCGGCTGGATTGCCGGTCCCACGGTGACGACCTTTAAGCTGCAGCCCGGCGAGGGCGAGCGCGTGAGCAAGATTTCGAGCCTCGAGGACGATATCGCGCTTTCGCTTGCCGCCCAGTCGGTGCGAATCTTTGCGCCGATTCCCGGCACCTCGCTTGTGGGTATCGAGATTCCCAATCGCAAGCGCCAGAACGTTAACCTGGGCGACGTGCTTCCCTATGTGAAGGGCGGTCCGCTCGAGCTGGCCATCGGCCGCGATGCCGAGGGTACGCCGGTTGTCGCCGACCTCGCCAAGATGCCCCACTTGCTTATTGCCGGTACCACCGGTTCCGGTAAGTCGGTCATGATCAACTCCATCATCACGACCCTGCTCATGCGCGCGCTTCCCGAGGACGTTCGCTTGATCATGGTCGATCCCAAGCGCGTTGAGCTTGCCGGCTATAACGGCCTGCCCCATCTCTATGTGCCCGTGGTGACCGAACCCAAGCAGGCTGCGAGTGCCTTGCAATGGGCTGTTTCCGAGATGGAGCGTCGCCTGAAGGTCTTCGAGCGCCTCAACGTTCGCAAGATCTCGACGTATAACGAAAAGCAGGCCGCCGGCGAGTTCGAACACTACGATAACCCGCCGCAAAAGATGCCCTATCTGGTCATTATCATCGACGAGCTATCGGACCTGATGATGGTTGCCGGCAAGGATGTCGAGGCCTCGATCGTTCGTATCGCCCAGCTGGGCCGTGCCGCCGGTATTCACCTTATCGTGGCTACGCAGCGCCCCAGCTCCAACGTGGTGACGGGCCTCATTAAGGCCAACATCACCAATCGTATCGCCTTTAACGTGGCCACGGGCATCGATTCCCGCGTCATTATCGACCAGATGGGCGCCGAAAAGCTCACCGGTTTGGGCGACATGCTGTTCTCCAAGGTCGACTGGGGCAAGCCCCGCCGAATCCAGGGCTGTTTTGTCTCCGATGATGAGATCAACGAGATCGTCGAGTTCGTTAAGTCGCAAAGCGAGCCCGACTACCACGAGGAGATTCTGTCTGCCGTGGCGCCTGCTTCCATGCCCATGGCTGGTGGCGGCATTGTTCGCACGGGCGTTGCCGAGCCGCAGGATGACGACCCGCTTATCTGGGAGGCCGCCCATATTGTGGTGGAATCGCAGCTGGGCTCCACATCTGGCCTGCAACGCCGCCTCAAGGTTGGCTATGCGCGCGCCGGGCGTATTATGGACATGCTGGAAGAAAAGGGCGTCGTCGGCCCGCCCGACGGTTCCAAGCCGCGCGAGGTCCTGCTGGATGACGAAGGGCTCGCCGCGCTGGAGTCTGTCGACGCCGAGATGGTACGTGAAGATCGTGAGTTTGGAGGATTCTGATGGCTGCACGCTTTGGTGACATGCTGCTCGAGCAGCGTCGCCGGATGGGCCTTTCCATCCAGCAGGTCGCCAACACCATCAAAATCAGGCCGCAGATCATCGAGTTTTTCGAGACTGGTAACTTTGCATCGATGCCCCCGCGTGGCTATGCGCAGGGCATGATTTCGAGCTACGCTCGCTTTTTGGGGCTTAACCCGCGCGAGGTCGTCAACGCTTATTTTGACGACCTCATGGAATATGAACGCGATACCTCGCAGCAGGGCGGTCGTTTTCAGGATGCTGCCGGCTACGTTAACTCGCGTTCTTCGGTCGATAACGGTCGTTTTTTGATGGTTCAGGGTGGTCGTACGACACGGTACGGCCAGCGCCCTCCGCAGGCGGGCTATATCACCGAGACGGGCTCCAGCGAGGAAATTCGTTCTCAGCGAGATCGTTTTCGCAGTACGCCCCTGCCAGATGACCGTGCGCTTCCCGCCGCTCGCGGGTTGAGTCGCGATCCTCGCGCCGGTTACGGCGACGGCGGATACTCCGGTCGTAGCTATCGCGGAGAACCCGCCGGGCGTTCCCGCGATGGCTATTCCGACGCCGATACCACGCAGGTGACGCCGCGCCTCCGTTCGCAATCCCAGCCCTATGGGCAGCGCTCTTCGGTGCCTCGCTCTGGCCAGCGCGGCTATCAGGGCCGTGGCGAGCTTGCGCCGCGTCCGGGCCGGCGGGGTTCGCAGCGCCAGAGTAGCTATCGTGGTCGTCCCGATAGCGGTCGCGGCCGCATACCGCAGGGTAATGGTCGTGGTAGCTCCAATCGCGGACGCGGCGTTGGGCGCGCCTCTCAATACAACACGATCGATCCGCGCATTATTTACGTCGGCATCGGTGCCGTGGTGCTGCTGTTGATTTTGCTCATCGTGGTACTCCTGCGTGGTTGCGGCTCTGCTGCACCCGAGTCGACGCCCGAGACACCCGTGGCTACCAAGACGACGACTAAGAAATCTTCCAAGAAGACCGAATCCACTGACGAGGATGAAGACGCCGACGAGGCGACGGATGCGGCCGGTTCCGATGCTGCCAAGGCGACGGTGGAAAAGGAAGAGGACGAGGTCACCAAGGTCAAGGTCTCTGTTGCCAAGGGCAAGACCGCCTGGATCGAGGTCAAGGTCGACGGTAAATCGGTCTATGGCGCTCAAGCGACCGGTCCTTTTGAGCAGGAGTACACGCCCGAGTCCTCGATTGAGATCACCACGTCCAAGCCCTCCGATGTCACGGTCACCAAGAATGGTGAAAAGGTTCGCTATGACACCAAGACATCGGGTGTGGCGCGCGTGACCATTACCGTTCCCAAGAAGGAGACCGCTGACCCCGCGAACGGCGATAATGCCGGCGGTACCGATAATGCCGACGGCACCGATGCCCAGTCTACCGTCGGCACCGACACGGCATCCGACGGCCAGACAGTGAACGATTCAGATGACTATTCGTACGACAGCTACTAAGGCTCCCCGTACCGAAAGGAAGAACCATGGCTAAAGATTCCAGCTTTGACGTTGTTTCCGAGGTTAACATGCAGGAGGTCGATAACGCCTTCCAGCAGACCGCCCGCGAGATTTCCCAGCGCTATGACCTTAAAGACTCCGGCGCCACCATCGAGCTTTCGAAGGGCGACAAGCTCTTTACGATTAACGCTCCGGCCGATTTTGTCTCCAAGCAGATCATCGATGTTTTGAGCTCCAAGCTCATCAAGCGCGGTATCGACCTCAAGGCTGTCTCTTGGGACGCCCCGCAGGCGGCTTCGGGCGGTACCGTGCGCGTGCTCGGTCATATCGTCGAGGGCATCGACCAGACGACCGCAAAGAAGATCAATAAAGACATCAAGGATCAAAAGCTTAAGGTCAAGGTGACCATCGAGGCCGATAAGCTGCGCGTTTCCTCGGCTTCTAAGGACGCTTTACAGACGGTGATTCAGTTCCTGCGCGACCAGGACTACGGCCAGCCGCTGCAGTTTACCAACTACCGCTAATTTACTCGAAAGGACCGCTTTCCAACATGGATACTCCGTTGGGTTCCGTACTCTATATCACGCTTGGCTGCGCCAAGAACGAGGTCGATACCGACCGCATGCGTTCGCTGCTGGCCGCTGCGGGCTACGAGGAGGCATTCGATCCTCAGGATGCCGATATCGCCATTGTCAATACGTGCTCGTTTCTTACCTCGGCGACGTCTGAGAGCATCGAGACCACGCTCGAGCTCGCTAACGAGGTGCAGGACGGCGTTCGCTCCTGCCCCATTGTCATGTGCGGTTGCGTGCCGTCTCGTTACGGCGACGACCTGCCCGACGAGCTGCCCGAGGTCGCGGCATTTGTGAAGGCCGATGAGGAAGACGGTATCGTCTCTGTCATCGATGGCGTTCTTGGTGTGGAGCGTGAAATCGCTGCCTATATCCCGCAGGTCAAGCGTACCGTCGAGGGCGCTGTCGCCTACGTCAAGATCTCCGATGGCTGCAATCGTTTTTGCAGCTTCTGCATGATTCCCTACATTCGCGGTCGCTATCATTCGCGCAATGCCGAAAGCATTATCTCCGAGGTGCGCGACCTGGTTGCCGGCGGTGTGCGCGAGATCGTGCTGATCGGCCAGGACACGGGCATTTGGGGCACCGACTTTGCCGATGAGGACGCCGCTGAGGCCTCACCGCGCAATCTGGCGCAGCTGCTGCGCGCCGTCGCCGAGGCTGTACGCCCGCACAACGTCTGGGTTCGCGTGCTCTATCTGCAGCCCGAGGGCATGACCGACGAGCTTATCGAGACGATTCGCGATACGCCCGAGGTATTGCCCTATATCGATATCCCCGTGCAGCACTGCGACGCGCGCATCCTCAAGGCCATGCGTCGCTCCGGTTCGCGTCAGGAGCTCGAGGAACTGTTCCGCGATCTTCGTGATCGTATCCCCGGCATCGTGATTCGCTCCACGGCCATGGTCGGCTTTCCGACCGAGACCGACGACGAGTTCCGTGATCTTATCGACTTTATGGACACCGTCGGCTTTGACTATACGAGCGTCTTTGCCTACTCGCGGGAGGAGGGCAGCCTGGCCGCCAATATGGAGGGCCAGGTCGATGAGGAGGTCAAGCTCGAGCGCGCCCAGGAGGCCATGGATCTGGCCGAGTCGCTGGGTTTTGCCGCCACGGCAGCCCATGTGGGCGAGCGCGCCCAGGTAATCGTCGACGGTATCGAGGAGACCGAGGACGGCGCCGAGCTGATTGGTCATGCCTGGTTCCAGGCGCCCGATTCCGATGGCGCGGTGCATCTGGACGCCAGCGAGGCGTCCGTGGGCGATATTTTGACCGTCGAGTTTACCGATAGCTTCTGCTATGAGCTTATCGGCCATGTTGTGGAGTAGGAGAGCGTCGTGGCAAACGAGAGCAATAAGGAACTGACGAGCGTTTGGACGCCCGCCAACATCGTGACGTGTGTTCGCATCGTCTTTATTCCGGTGTTCATGATCGTCTCGGCCCTGTCTCACGCGAGCGTTGCCGGTACGGACTGGAGCACCTTCGACGGCCCGCTCGCCGCCGCTGCCTTCATTCTGTATGTGATCCTGTCGTGCACCGATAAGGTCGACGGCTATCTGGCGCGCTCACGCAACGAGATCACCGATTTCGGCAAGTTCTTGGACCCCATCGCCGACAAGTTGCTGGTGTTCTCGGCCTTGCTGCTGTTCTTGGATTTTGGCGCGGTGACCGTGTGGTCCGTGTTCATTATCCTGTTCCGCGAGCTGTTGGTGAGCGCACTTCGCATGGTCGCGAGTGCTGCCGGTGTGGTCGTTGCCGCCGATAAGCTCGGCAAGTACAAGACGGCGACCACGATGGTCTCCATCTGTGGCTATCTGTGCGTCTTTGCGATGGCCGGTCTTCAGCTGGGGCCGGCGTCGTTGCTGCTCGGTGTCTATTCGGTGTCGCGCTTCCTGTACGTCATCGCTGTCATTTTGACCATTATCTCGGGTGCCCAGTACTTCTGGAACTGCCGCAAGATCGTCTTTTCGGTCTAGGTCCTGGTGGGTATGACGGAGTCTTATTTGCAGATCGCCGCAAACAACGAGGAGCTGGCGCGCGATATTGTCGAGCGCGCGAGTGCCCGTGGCGTGACGGTGTCGACGGCGGAGTCGCTGACGGCGGGCATGATCGCCTCGACGATTGCCGATATCCCGGGTGCCTCGGCGGTGCTTCGTGGCGGTGCGGTGACCTACTGCGATGAGATCAAACATCGCGTGCTCGGCGTCGAGCAGGAAACACTCGATCGGTTTAGCGCCGTGTCGCAACAGACGGCGCGTGAGATGGCCGCGGGCTCGCTGGACCTCTATCAGAGCGATGTCGCCGTGAGCGCAACGGGCTACGCTGGGCCTGGCGGCGGTACCGAGCAAGACCCCGCCGGCACGTTCTATATCGGCTGGGCGTATCGTGCGGCCGATGGGGGAGCGACGGTCGTTGAGTCTGCGCGCTGTCACTACGAGGGTGATCGGTCGTGCGTCCGTGCCTATGCGGTCGCTGAGGCTTTGGAACGCATTGTCCGCGTGCTCAATTCCATGGAATAGACGTGTTTTAAGGGGCCTTAGGGCCCCTTAATTGTGGAGATAGGGACCTTTGGCAATGAATGCGCTTGCGCTGGCACATGTCTTTAATTTGTACGAGCACTCGTATTTGCGATTGGCATGGTCAAGCTTTTGGTCGGCGTTTGGTCGGCGTTTGGTCGGGTTTTGGAATGGACGGGTGCATATGATGAACCTGAACGGTTGACCACGAACAGCCGTTCGTTTATCATCGATTCAGGTTGTTAAGAGGAGGGCTATTCATGGCCAAGAATTCAGGTCCCGTACGTACCGTTCATACGCGCACGACGGGTAAAGAGCGCGACGAGATGATCGCCACTACCAAGGCCGAGATCGAGAAGAAGTTCGGCCAGGGCTCTATTATGAGGTATGGCGACGGCGGTCCCGAGCTCGAGGTCGAGGCTATTCCGACGGGCTCTCTGGCGCTCGATGCCGCATTGGGTATCGGCGGCGTGCCACGCGGCCGTATCGTTGAGATTTATGGCCCCGAGTCCTCCGGTAAGACAACGCTTTCGCTCGAGATTCTTGCAGAGGCTCAGGCCATGGGCGGTGTCGTGGCTTTTATCGACGCTGAGCATGCGCTTGATCCCACCTACGCCGCGCGCATCGGCGTCGATATCGACGAGGTGCTGATTTCCCAGCCCGATACGGGCGAACAGGCGCTCGAGATCGTTGACATGCTTGTGCGTTCCGGTGCCATCGACGCCATCGTCGTCGACTCTGTTGCCGCTTTGACTCCACGTGCCGAAATCGAGGGCGAGATCGGTGACACGACGGTGGGTCTGCAGGCTCGCTTGATGAGTCAGGCGCTCCGCAAGCTCGCCGGCTCGCTTGCCAAGTCCAACACAACCTGCATATTCATTAACCAATTGCGCGAGAAGATCGGCGTCATGTTCGGCAACCCCGAGACCACCACAGGCGGCCGCGCACTCAAGTTCTTCTCTTCCGTGCGTATCGATATTCGCAAAATCGATACCATCAAGCTTAAGGACGAGGTTATCGGCAATCGCGTACGCGCCAAGGTCGTTAAGAACAAGGTGGCTGCTCCGTTCCGCTCGGCCGAATTTGACATCATGTATGGCACCGGCATTTCTAAAGAGGGCTCGATTCTGGATATGGCTGTCGAGTGCGGCATATGCAAAAAGATGGGGTCTTGGTTTGCCTATGGTGAGGACAAACTCGGCAACGGTCGCGAGGCCGCTAAGACGTTCCTGCGCGAGCATCCCGATTGCGCCGACGAGATCGAGCACAAGGTTCGCCTTGCCTGCGGTCTTGAGTATGACGATGATGCCCCCTCCGAGGTTGAGTTGACCGATCAGCCCGCCCCCGAGGAGTTTGACGAGCTGTATGCCATCGATGGCTCCGCGATGCTCGACGATGACGACGAGTAACGGATGCCGACATGTCGTATACGGTGACCGAGGCTAGGGTCGTTTTTCCGGATAAGAAGACGGCCTCCTCGTTCTCGAGCGGTTATGCGTCTAAAAAGCCCTGTGCACATATCGATTGCGATCTGGAGGGCGGTTTTGAACGGTCCATTTGGATTCCCGTGCGTGTGGCACGTGTGTACGTTCAGAACCGTCTCGATCTTCCCTGCGACTGGGATGACTTTCGCGAGGCGGTACAGCTTATCGAATGCAAATGTGCGCTCACCATGGTGACCGAGATGCTTTCGCGTCGTGATCATGCTACGGGCGAGGTGCGCGATAAGTTGGCGCGCTATGGCTTTCGTCAGCCCGCGATCGACTTTGCCGTCAATCGTGCCATCGAGTATCGTTTTTTAGATGAGAACCGCTTTTGCTCGTACTTTATCGAGGAGCGTAAGCGTCGTGGTTGGGGGCAGCGCAAAATCGAGACTGAACTCAAGCGTCGCCATGTTGCACTTGATGAGATTCCAGGGTATCCCGAGGCTTATTTTGCCGAGGATGACGACTTGGCTCGCGCATCGGCTTTGCTCGCTAAGCGTCGCGTTCCCGAGGCACGTGCATTCGAAAAGCTCGTCAGATTTTTGATGGGCAAGGGCTTTTCCTATCACATTGCCGCGGATGCCGTTAAGGCGCGCCTTGATGCCTTAAGCGAGAAATGCGACGTTTAAGCATGCGCACGTTACGCTCCTGCCGTTCACCGCTCGATAGGCGCCGTGCTGGGTGCGTTAATTTGACAGTTGTTGCGGTTCAACGTAGGATAATTACTGTCATTTGCATTGTGATATGTGCTCATCTGCGATGAGTTTGTTTATATGTTTATCTGTATCCGACCCGCATAAGCTGCGCCCATATTACTCAAATGTCGCGAGCCGTTCGTATGGACGGTTCGCTTTGTTGTGTAACGAATCCATAAAAAGGAGTGAGCATGCCGCCTATCATTGCAGCGCTCGTTGGCATTGTTTTGGGTGCCATCGTCGCCATTGCCTACATGCGCACCGCCAAGCAGGGTAGTCTTCACGAGGCCGAAGAAAAGATTCAGTCGGCACACGCGCAGGCAGAGTCCCTGATCGGTGATGCTAAGCGTCAGGCCGAGACCCTCAAAAAAGAGGCTCTGCTCGAGGCTAAGGAAGAGATCATCAAGAACAAACAGGCCGCCGAGGCCGAGGACAAGCAGCGTAAGAGCGAGATTCGCGCGCTCGAAAATCGCGTGATGCAGCGCGAGGAATCGCTCGACCGACGCAACGATGCGCTCGATAAACGCGAGCATCAGCTGTCCAGCCAGGCCGGTCAGGTCGAGAAGCGCTCTCGCGAACTTGAGGAGCTTTGCGCCAAGCAGACCTCCGAGCTCGAGCGTATTGCCGACCTTACGCGCGAGGATGCTCACAAGGAGCTGCTCGACAAGGTCCGCGGCGAGGTTACCCATGAGGCGGCCACCATCATCCGTGAGTCCGAGCAACAGGTCCGCGCCGAGTGCCACAAGACTGCTCAGGAGATTCTCTCCCTGGCGATCCAGCGTTGTGCCGCCGACCATACCGCCGAGGTCACCGTCACGTCCGTTCATATTCCCTCCGATGACCTTAAGGGCCGCATCATCGGTCGCGAGGGTCGTAACATCCGTACTTTCGAGCAGGTTTCCGGCGTCAACCTTGTGATCGACGACACCCCCGAGACTGTCGTGCTTTCGAGCTTTGATCCGGTCCGTCGTGAGACCGCCCGCGTGGCGCTCGAGAACCTCATTGCCGACGGTCGTATTCACCCCGCCCGCATCGAGGAGATGTACCACAAGGCCGCTGAGTTGGTTCAGCAGCGTGTGCTCGAAGCCGGCGAGCAGGCCGCCTTCGATACCGGAATCCACGACCTGCATCCCGAGATCGTCAAAACCCTGGGCGCTCTGCGCTACCGCACCTCGTTTGGTCAGAACGTGCTACAGCACTCGCTTGAGGTCTCCGACCTGTGCGGCATCATGGCCTCCGAGCTTGGTCTGGATGTTGTGACCGCCAAGCGCGCGGGTCTTTTGCATGACCTGGGCAAGGCCATCGACCACGACGTTGAGGGTCCGCATGCTGTGATTGGTGCCGAGCTTGCCCGCCGTTATGGCGAGAAGCCCGTTATCGTCCACGCAATCGAGGCCCATCATGCCGATGTCGATCCCAACACGGTGCTCGACGTTCTGGTCCAGGCTGCCGATGCTGTTTCCGCTTCTCGTCCCGGCGCCCGTCGCGAGTCGGCCGAGAGCTACATTAAGCGCCTTGAGAAGCTCGAGGAGATTGCCAACTCTCATGACGGCGTCGAGCGTACCTATGCTATGCAGGCCGGTCGCGAGGTCCATGTCATGGTTCAGCCGGACAAGATTTCCGATGCCCAGTCCACGGTGCTTGCGCACGATATCGCCCATCAGATCGAGGAAGAGATGGAGTATCCCGGTCAGGTGCGCGTTGTCGTGATTCGCGAGAGCCGTGCCGTCGATATCGCTAAATAACATGAACGACGCGAACGAGCTCATCTCATTTATCGCGTCGATGTCGGGGGAGGGCAACCTTCGCGTCGAGGAAAACCTTGGCGAGGGGTATGTCCGCCTCCGCGTTTCGGAGGCCGAGCGCCGTCAGGCCAAGCATGACATTCAGCATGTAGAGGACATTGTCATCGAGATGCTGCGTAATGCTCGCGATGCCGGAGCCGATAAGGTCTATCTAGCCACGACCAAGGAGGAGGGTGTTCGTACCCTCCTCTTCCTGGATAACGGTTCGGGTGTGCCGCAGGATATGCAGGAGCGTATCTTCGATGCCCGTGTCACCTCCAAGCTCGAGAGCATGAAGATGGACCGTTGGGGTGTTCACGGTCGTGGTATGGCGCTGTTCTCTATCAAGCAGAACACCGATGAGGCACGCGTTGTTACATCGGGCGTCGATTTGGGCTCAGCGTTTAAGGTGTGCGTTGACACCGATCGCTTGGCTGAGCGCGCCGACCAGTCGAGCTGGCCTCAGGCGGTTAAAGACGAAGACGGCCGCTATGTATGCGCTCGTGGTCCTCACAACATCATTCGCGCAGCCTGCGAGTTTGCCCTTGAGGAGCTGCGCGACTGCGACGTGTATCTGGGCTCTCCGTCCGAGATCGCTGCGACCCTGTACGCCCAGGCTTCCAGTCGTCTCGATACGTCACGCCTGCTCTTTATCGATGACGAGTGTGAGCTTCCGGTTATCGATCGTTTAGGTCTCGCTTCGGATGCCGAGGACTTTATCCGGATTTGCTCCGGGCTGGGTCTCGAGATGTCCGAGCGTACTGCCCACCGTATTCTTTCGGGACAGATTAAGCCCGTTCGCGGTGTGTGCGCGCGTCTGCTGCGCGAGCGCGATTCCACCTCGCAATTGCCGGCTCCAGTCGATCTTGCCAAGGACCGTCGAGGCCTTCGCATTGCCAAGGATGACATGGCGCAGTTTTCGCGTGCTGTTGAGCGCGACTTCAATGACCTCGCCGCCCGGTATTACCTCAATCTGTGCGGCGACCCTAAGATTCGCGTTTCACGTGATCGCATCACCGTGACGTTCGATCTTGCCAAAGAGGAGTAGCATCTTTACCGAGTCCGCTCGGTACGATACAGTTATTGCAGTTAAAACGTACTTTTAAACGCAGGAGTTTCTTCATGGATTGCCTGAAGGTATCAAGCAAATCATCGCCCGCGTCCGTTGCCGGCGCCATTGCCGGTATGGTCAAAGATGGCGTTCCCGTCAACATTCAGTGCGTCGGTGCCGGCGCCGTCAACCAGGCCATAAAGGCCGTTGCCATTGCGCGAGGTTTTTTGATCCCTACTGGCTTTGATGTCTCTTGTGCGCCGGTGTTCTCTGACATCCTCATTAACGGGGAGTCTCGCACGGCAATCCGTCTCTCTATCTACGTTCACCAGATTAATCGGGCTGCTATGGACAATGTCGTCATGGACGACGTTAAGCCTGTTGCGTAAGCGAGTTTTCGCACGTTTTTAGCACCTTTGTGCCCCGTCGATATCATCGTTAGGATGTAAACTCATGGACCAGCGCTTCGTACGCGATATTCTTGCCGGTAAAACCTATTTTATCCGCACATTCGGCTGCCAGATGAATCAGCACGACTCCGAGCGCGTGAGCGGTTTGCTCGATTCCTATGGCTGTCTTATGGCGCTCGATCCGGAGCATGCCGATATTGTCGTATTCATGACGTGCTGTGTGCGCGAGGCTGCCGATACGCGCCTGTACGGTCAGTGCAATTCCTGCAAGAGTCTTCCTCCTTCTCCTTCGGGCAAGCGTGTGGTCGCCGTGGGTGGTTGCATCGCTCAGCGCGATGGCGAGGGCCTGCTCACCAACGTCGATAACGTCAACGTTATTTTTGGTACGCATTCGATTGCGCACGTGGCGGAGCTTATCGCCGAGGCGTTTATAGATGGCAAGCGCCATATCCGCACGAATGAGCATGAAGATACGGACGCCATGAGTATGCCGTGGCATCGCGAGACGCAGTATCATGCATGGGTGCCCATCATGACGGGCTGCAACAACTTCTGCACGTACTGCATCGTGCCGTACGTCCGTGGTCGCGAGAAGAGCCGCCCCTTCGAGGAGATTGTCGACGAGGTGACGGGTCTGGTGCGTCAGGGTGTGCGCGAGATTACGCTGCTGGGACAAAACGTTAACTCCTACGGTCGCGATCTCTTTGGCAAGCCGCGCTTTGCCGACCTGCTGCGCGCCGTGGGTGATACGGGCGTCGAACGTATCTTCTTTACTTCTTCGCACCCCAAGGATTTGCTTCCCGAGACCATCGATGCTATGTCCGAGACACCTGCCGTTATGCCGCAGCTTCACCTAGCCGTTCAGTCGGGTTCCACGCGCATCCTTAAAGAGATGAATCGTCGGTACACGCGCGAGGATTATCTGGGCCTGGTCGATCGCATTCGTAACCGTATGCCCGAAATTGCGCTTTCGACCGACATCATTGTGGGCTTCCCGGGCGAGACCGAGCAAGACTTTGAGCAGACGCTCTCGCTTGCCGAGACGGTGCGCTATGCCCAGGCCTACACGTTTATTTACTCCAAGCGCGCCGGTACCCCGGCAGCTGAGATCTATGATCCCACCCCGCATGAGGTTATCCTTGAGCGCTTTAACCGTCTGGTCAAGGTTATCGAGACGACGGCATACGAGTATAACCAGGGCGAGCTTCACACCGTGGTGCCTGCGCTTATTGAGGGCACGAGCAAGAAAAACGACGCTGTCCTTCTTGGTAAAAGTCCTAAGAACCAGACAGTGCATGCGCCGATTCCCGCTGGCTATAGCATCGATCAGCTTATCGGCAAAATCGTCGACGTCGATGTGGATGTCGCCAAGACGTGGTATCTGTCTGGCTCCGTTGTGGGTGAGCCTCGCTAATGGTTTCCCCCGGCACAAACCTTTCTGCCGTAGCGATCGTCGGTCCGACGGCGGTCGGCAAGAGTGATGTTGCCGACCGCCTGGCTGCTCGTCTGTCGTCTGAAGTGTTATCGTGTGACGCGATGCAAATCTATCGCGGTATGGATATCGGTACGGCCAAGATGATGCCCGAGGAGTGCTCGGTGCCCCTGCGCCTTGTCGATATCGTGGACCCGGGCGTCGCGTATTCTGCTGCGCTCTATCAGTCTGATGCCCGGGCGTATATCGAGCGTTTGCTTGGTGAGCAACGGCTTCCGGTCTTTTGCGGCGGCACGGGCTTGTATCTTAAGGCTGCGCTCGATGAAATGGACTTTCCTTCGGGAGAGCTCGAGGACGAACGTCGCACGGGTTATCAGGAGCTTGCCGAGCGTATTGGCGAGAAAGCATTGCATGCCCTGCTTGCCGAGCGTGATCCGGAATCGGCTGCTGTGATTCATCCTCATAACGTTCGCCGCGTGATTCGTGCGCTCGAGATGTACGATGACGGTGTGTCGTATGCCCAGCAGAAGTCTAAATTCAGCGTTCCACGTGAGCGTTATCATGCCTTGTGGTTTGGTCTGACGCGTAGCCGTGAAGTGCTGTATGAGCGTATTAACCTGCGTGTCGACCTTATGTTTGAGCAGGGGCTGGTTGATGAGGTCCGTGGCCTTATGGACCAGGGCCTGGGTGATGCACTCACTTCGATGCAGGCAATCGGTTACAAAGAGATTATTGATGCCTTGCGAGGCGCTATTACCATGGATGAGGCCCGCGAGCTTATTAAGATGCGCTCACGTCGCTATGCCAAGCGCCAACTTTCCTGGTTTAAGCGTGACGACCGCATCGTGTGGTTCGATATGGATGAGTTTACGATCGATGAGGTCGTCGATGATATCTACCGTCGTATCGAGGCTGCCTAATGGCACGTTTTCCCTTGGTTCCCACGGCGCCTGAACCTGAGCGTGCCGTCTTGGTTGGTGTTGAGTGGCGCGATAACGCCTGGCCGCTCGACCGTTCGCTCGACGAGCTCGAGCGCTTGGCTCACACTGCTGGAGCCCAATGCGTGGCACGCTTGTCTCAGCGTCTGGTCAAACCTTATCCCAAATCGTTTATCGGCTCCGGTAAGGTCGAGGAGCTATGCGGTTTGGTGCATCGTATGGATGCGGATGTTGTAATCTTCGACGACGACTTGACTCCTTCACAGCAGACCTATCTTGAGAAAGCCGTGGGCGAACCGGTCAAAATTATTGACCGTACGGCGTTGATTTTGGATATCTTTGGCCTGCATGCTCAGACGCGTGAGGGTCGCTTACAGGTGCAGCTGGCTCAGTTGCAGTATCTGCTGCCCCGTCTGCGAGGTATGTGGAGCCACCTTGCTAAGGAACAGACGCGTGGCGGCATTGGATCGCGTTTTGGCCAGGGCGAAAGCCAGCTCGAGGTCGACCGTCGCCTGATTCGCGATAAGATCGCTGCGCTTCGCCGTGAATTGAAACAGGTAGAACAACGTCGTGATGTGCAATCGAAAAGCCGTATTGAATCGCCGGCGTTTCGCGTAGCGTTGGCTGGCTACACCAATGCCGGTAAGTCGACGTTGCTTAATCGATTGACGGGATCCACGGTACTTTCGCAGGATAAGCTGTTTGCCACGCTCGATCCTACGACGCGTTCGTATCGTTTACCCGGTGGCCGTGGCATGACGATCACTGATACCGTTGGCTTTATTCAAAAGCTGCCCCATGGCCTGGTCGACGCGTTTAAATCTACGCTTTCCGAGGTGCTCGGCGCCGATTTGGTTCTTAAAGTTGTGGATGCTTCCGATGAGGATTACGAGCGTCAGCTTGAGGCGGTTGATCGCGTCCTTGACGAGATTGGTGCCGGTGAGCGCCTGACGCTTACCGTGTTCAATAAAATCGATCTGCTCGATAGCGTCGACCGCTTGAGCTTTCGCCGGCGCTATCCCGAGGCGGTATTGTTCTCGGCTCAGACGGGTGAGGGCCTTGATGACTTAGTGGACCGCATCGCTCGTGAAGCGGCCGCTACGGACGTGTTGCTCTCGGCCGATATCCCGTATCGAGAGGGCGCGTTAATCACGCTCGTGCACGAACAGGGAACCCTTCTGCACGAGGAATACCTCGAGGACGGCGTTCGTATTGTGGCAAAGCTTCCAGCCCGTATCGCACCGCGTCTCGAGCGTTATCGAACAGAGTAAATCAGCTCCAGTACACCCAAGATAACCGGTTGATGAAGCAGGTAGAACGGCAGCGCATGGCGCCCGAGACTTGCGAGCGCCGGGATGGGATTCGCATAGGCCCATCCCGGCGCCTCATAGTTTGCTTCCTGAGTCGTGTGGGCGGCAAAGAAGCCTGCAAGGTACATAAATAAGAATGGTATGACTGGATAGTAATCACCAGAGACAAAGTCTGGACTTGGGAAACCCAGCCAAGCTAAATAGGGGATAGGATAAACCGTTTTAGGAATGCTCCAGGTAAGGGCAAAAAGTGTGAGGCAAATTGCTATACCCCATACCGACGGCACTTTAACGATCACCGGACGCGCGAGCGCGACAATGGCGGTGCAGGCCGCCATGCAGAACATGATGCCGAAGTTCACCGAGTCATCGACTGAGACGAGCGTCGTCGCGACCCATACAACAAAAGCGGCAGTGGCATATTTGACGGCACGCTTGATGTTGTTGCGCGAGAGGGTGCACATCCAGCCGGCAATAAACAAAAAAATCCAACTGATGCTGGCACGCCAGATGTCTTGGAAGATGGTCTGAGTAAACCAGGGCATATCCCAACCATAAAGATAGGCAAGATCGTAGCAAGCATGAAATCCTGCCATCGACAGCATGGTAAATCCGCGAATGGTATCAAAGACCGTGATGCGGTTTTGCATTACGAGAACCGGCGCATCAATCCAACAACCTTGCCCAGGATCGTCGGATTTGTCGCATAGATGGGCTCCATGGTGTCGTTTTCGGGCTGCAAGCGAACTCGTCCCTGCTCCTTGTAGAACGTTTTGACCGTTGCGGAGCCATCGATCATGGCCACAACGATCTCGCCATTCATGGCACTCTTCTGTTCGCGAACGATGATATAGTCGCCGTTAAGGATACCGACGTTAATCATCGAATTGCCGTGGACCTCGAGGATAAAAGACCCCTGGTCCGTTGCGATCTCGGTCGGGATGGTAAAGGTGTCCTCGATATTCTGCTCGGCAAGGATGGGGATCCCCGCGGCGACACGGCCCACGAGGGGTAGCGATACTGTTCCGCGGGGTGCCGTGGGCTCATCGGACTTTGAGATGGAGACGGAGGCTCCGTCCTCGTCAAAGAGCTCTAGGGCACGAGGCTTGGTGGCGTCACGTTTGAGCAGGCCGCGTGCTTCCAGTGCGGAGAGATGTGCATGTACGGTGCTAGGGGAGGAAAGACCCACAGCCGAAGCCATCTCACGCACGCTGGGCGGATAGCCCTTTTCCTGCTGATACTCCTTGATGAAGTCGTAAATCTGCTGCTGTCGCTTGGTAATTTTGCGAGCCATCAGGGATTCCTCTCTACCTAACCCAAACAAATGTTCTATGTTTGCTTGACAGGAACAACTGTTCGAAGATAATAATAACCGAACACTCGTTCCCGCGCTAGACTTTTTTGTCCTCGCGGCTTGATAAAACAGTTCTCGTCAAAAAAACGCGAGAGGAGAACATGATGAATGCAACGGATATGGTCCAGGGAAACCTCGCCCTTAAGCTCGAGACGCCTGCGGCGCCGGCTTTCACGGTTGTCAAAGGCGGCCGATCTGGTTTTCAAACACTGCCTGGCAAGCCCGTCCGCAGCCAGTGCGTCGCCACGACTTCGGCCCCCGTTGCTCTGAAGGCCTCGACGATTGTCGCCCTGGCCGTTGCGCTCACGCTCTTCTTTGTACTTGCTACCTCGATCTTCAGCGCTCGTTACGCCGCATATGCCGATTCGGCATCTAACGTTACCTATGAGACCGTCCGTGTTCAGTCTGGTGATTCCTTGTGGTCGCTTGCTCAGGAGCATTCCGTTGACGGTCTTTCTACGCAGGAGACTTCTGACATAATTCGCAGTGTCAATCATCTGGAGCATGGGTCACTCGATGCGGGTGACGTTCTTAAAGTTCCTGCGCGTTCGTAAGATTTAAACTCCGGCACATGGTACCCTTGTTATCGTTTTGGAGGAGGTACCATGCGCTGTCCCAGATGCGGCAATGCACATACCCGTGTTGTCGATTCCCGTATGCAGGAATCTAATAACACCATTAAACGCCGTCGTGAATGTTGTTCGTGCAACTATCGCTTCACAACATTCGAGCGATGCGAAGACCCCATCGAGGTCATCAAATCTGATGGGTCAAAGCAGCGGTTCGATCGCAATAAGCTGCTGGTCGGCTTAATGCGCGCTACGATTAAGCGCGACATCGACACGAAAAAGCTCAATGAGCTCATCGATGACATCGAGGTTGAGCTGCGTTCCCGTACACTGACGGCCGTTACGTCCCACGACCTGGGCGACATGGTGCTTAAGCGCCTGGCCAAGATCGACAAGGTGGCCTACATTCGCTTTGCCTCGGTCTATCGCGATTTCAAAGACATCGATGAGTTTTTGCAAGAGCTCGACAAGTTAAGGTGATTTTATGTCCAACATTACGGTCAACATTAAGCGTCTCGACCCTACGATCGAGCTTCCCAAATACGCCCATCCTACAGATGCCGGTTTGGACCTCCGTGCCAATGAGGACTGTACCCTTAAGCCCTTCGAGCGACGCTTGGTCTCTACCGGCCTTGCGATCGCGCTGCCCGATGGATACGCTGGCTTCGTTCAGCCTCGCAGTGGCCTGGCTATTAAGCAGGGTCTGTCTATAGTCAACACGCCCGGTCTTATAGACGCCCACTACCGAGGAGAGCTTAAAGTCATCCTTATCAACCTGGATCCATCCAATGAAATCCAGATATACAAGGGCGACCGAATCGCTCAACTCGTCATCCAAGAAGTTCCCACGGTCAATCTCGTGGAGGTAGACGAACTAGACGAAACCGACCGAGGCAACGGAGGCTTCGGCTCCAGCGGCGTCGCCTAGTTGCTTCCGTCCGCTCACCCGTGGGAGGGCCCTATATATCATCCCATGCTCAAACATTCTCGCGGGGGCGCTCGTATCCCTCCCGCCCGCCTCTCACACATATCATTCCATGCTCAAACATTCTCGCATCGCTTCGCTCGCTGCGAAACTGCGCGTGGAACGATATGTGTGAGAGGCGGGCGGGCGGCTACTCGCTTGAAAAATATTTACATTCTAGTAAGCCAATGCGACAAAGGAACAGTCCCTTTGTCGCATTGGCTTACTGCATTTGAATTTTCCGGTTTCGCCTTTGCAGATTCTAATGGTGGGGAATCTGGCATAGCTGCTAGCACGTAAACGTAGCTGCTCGGCGGGAGCCGCCCATATATCGTTCCACGCGCAGTTTCGCAGCGAAGCGAGAATGTTTGAGCATGGAATGATATATGGGCGGCTCCCGCCGAGCAGCGGACTTTCGCCTAGCGGATATGCGCGGGTTTTCCGCCCCAGTAGAAGCGGCAGAAGGCTCGTTTGCGCTTTTGGGGCTTGCCTGCAAGTTCCATGGTTGCGATGGCGATGTCCTCGGCCGCGTGTGGACGGCGTAGCACTTCACCATTGATGAGCAGTGCCTTGAGCGACTCGGGATGATCGTGGAGATGGCGCAGCGTCACAATGAGCTCGCGTGCGGTGGTGACATGCATGCTGGCGCCCAAGTCGGTGAGCATGGTGGTGTTGGCCTTTTCCTGGCCATAGGACTTGCCCAGCAGAATCATCGGCAGGTGTGCACACAGGCATTCGGTAACAGTGAGTCCGCCCGATTTGAGAATTGCCAGATCGCAGCCGTGCATGAGCGCTGCCATGTCATCGACATAGTCAAGAACCGTGACGTTTTCGAGTTTCATGGCTTCGAAGAGAGTTTTCAGGCGCGTGGCGTATTCCGTGTCCTTGCCCGGCAAAAAGACAAAGTGCATATCCTCGAAGCTACGGAGGAAGGGGAGGGTGTGGTCCATCGCCGCGCGAAAGCGAACGTACGGTTGAGGCAAACTGGCGCCGGCCATTACCAGCACAATGGTCTTGTCGATAGGGAGATTGAACTTCTCGAGTTCTTCCTCACGATTGTAATCCGTGTCAAATCCAGTGCGAATAGGGATGCCCGTAATGCGTATCTTTGCCTCGGGAACCTTGCGTGGGCGGAGCGTCTCGGCCATAAACTCGTTTGCCACGCAGAATAAGTCAGTGTCCTTATGGGGCCACCAGCCCTCGACCTCGTAATCGGTCGGCACGCAAATGACGGGATAGTCGATGCCCGTAATGACGCGCGCACCAACCGCAACGTTGGCTGCCGTGATATGTGTGGCGACCACGGCAATAGGCCTACGAGTGCGAACGTATTCGTTAAATGCGGGGAACATAATGCGCGACCATGCCGTGCCGCCGCCCCAAAGCAGGTGTCCGGTAAGGGTATATCGCCAGGTCAAGTCATAAATTGGGCGTGTGGCGCCGGTAAACGATGCGGCCGTTTTGTTGCCGTCGAATTTTATGCGTCCAAAATCGAGGATATCCAAGACCTCAATCTCGACATCCTGCGGTATGCCCTTGGTACCGCGTATAAGCTCGAATGCTTGTGCGATAGCATTGGCTGCCGCTTTGTGTCCCGAACCAACCGATGCGTGGACAATGGTCACTAAGGGCTTTTGTCCAGGTGACGGCATCAATTGCTCCGATTGAGGGGCGCTTTGCGTGGGCAGGGGAGCGTCATTGCCCATCTGCGTTTGATCCATCGATAACTCCCCTTCATCGTTGTTTCGCAAAGAATCATTGTAGTGCATGACTGTCATGTTCTCCTAAATTTGGGTATGAGCGCAAAGAACACCAATGTTTCGATGAGAGGACACTCCATGACTACCAATCAGCCGATCGATGTTGCGATTATCGGCGGCGGCCCAGCGGGCTATGCTGCAGCCATTTATGCTGCGCGATCCAATCTAACGACGACCGTGATCGAGCAAGGCATGTCGGGAGGACAGATCGCCACAACCAATGAGGTCGAAAACTATCCGGGCATTCCGCTCTTGAGCGGTGCCGAACTCGGCGAGCGTTTTCAGCAACATGCAGAGGGCCTGGGAGCACAGGTTGCATGGAGCATGGTTACGGGTATCGATTACGATGCGGATGCGGCGCTGTTTACGGTGCATCACGATACGGGCGATACGCTGGCCTCGAGTGTTATCGCTTGCATGGGCGCCACGCCGCGCTCTGCTGGCTTTATCGGTGAGGATACGTATCGCGGTCGCGGCGTTTCGTATTGTGCGACGTGCGACGGCATGTTCTTTCGTGGCAAACAGATCTTTGTCATTGGCGGCGGTAATGCTGCCTGCGAGGAAGCCCTGTTCTTATCAGAAATTGCCAGCAGCGTGACCATCGTCTTGCGCCGCGATCAGTTCCGTGCTCCCGATGGCGTGGTTCAAAAGGTGCTCGCTAAAGATAATATTTCTGTTAGGTACCAAACTAGTATTGTGGAGCTATCGGGCGAGGCCATGCCTACAACTATCACGTTTAAGGACAACGCCACCGGTGATACCTATTCCGAGTCCTTCGATCCAGGTTCGTTTGGCATCTTTGTCTTTGCCGGAACACAGCCCCATACCGAGCTAGTACAGCATCTGGTGGATCTGGCGCCTGACGACGGTATCGTTACCGATGATTCGATGGCCACGCGCACGCCGGGCTTGTTTGCTGCCGGCGATATCCGTTCCAAGCGTTTACGCCAGGTTGTGACCGCCGTTTCGGACGGAGCCATAGCGGCAACCAGCGCATACGCCTTCTTACGAGGATAAGTACGATAATATATCTTATGTAAGGTTGCTATCTATTTACAAAGTGGTTGGACGGTGCGCCAATGTGCTGTCCAACCACTTTTACTTAGCGGCCATGTGGTATGCAAAACAAGTTAATCTAGAATACAATATAGAAAACGAACGGAGGTCTCTTATGAACCACGTCAAACATGTTATCCCGATGTCCGATACATCGGTCAGCATTAAGCCGGAGGATATTCAGCCGACGGTGCTGCCGGATGCATTTATTCAGTCCGATATGGTTCGCAAGCTCAATACGCTCTGCCTGCCACGCTATGACCAGCTGCCCAACGTAACGCTCTATCGCGATCAGGTCATTGAATATGTTGCGCTGTGGATGGAGCCGCTTTCGATTTGCGTAGAGCAGCCCGTTATCACGCCTTCGATGATCAATAACTACGTAAAGGTCGGCCTCGTTCCTGCTCCGGTTAAAAAGCAGTATGGCCGTGAGCAGATTGCGCGTCTCATCGCCATTTGTATCTTTAAACAGGTGTTGCCCATCGCTGCGGTTCAGGCGCTCTTTAATATTCAGCGATTGAGCTACGACGCTCCGACGGCTTTCGATTATGTAGTCGATCAACTTGAGGCATCGATTCGTGCGGCTTTTTCCCTTGAGCAGACTCCCGTGCCCGATACCGCACATCAGGTTACGCGCGAGTCATTGCTCGTACGCAGTGCGGTTTCGTCTTTTGTATCGAAGGCGTACCTGATGAGCTACCTCAAGTTCAATGGGTTTAATAGCTAGGCGACGTATAACGCGGGCGGGATAAAGAGCCATCAGTCACTTTGTCCCGTCCGCGTTTTTGCTTGGTTGGGCTTTATTGGCCCGAAGCCACGCCCATGCCGTAGCCGATGATGAGACCATGCATCTCGGCGTAATAGGAATCTAGGCCGTTGCAGGGCATGATGATAGTCTTGGAGCCCGGCCAGTGCTCCACAATGCGGTCGGCAAGCGCCTGGGCTCCAGCTTCGTTCTCAACGTGATCGATGATGACCTCGCCGCCCGTGAAACCCTCGGCCTCCATGGTGTCGACAATCTTGGTGAGCATCTTCTTTTCGCCACGCGTATGCCCAACGAGTTCAATTTCGCCCGCTTCGCTCGCCGTGCCCAAAATGCGGATGTTGAGCTTGTTGGCAATAACACCGGCCGCCTTGGGGATACGTCCGGCCTTCGCAAGGTTTTCGTAATTGCATAAACTAAAGAGGATCTTGCTGTTCTGCTCCAAGCTATCGAAGTAGGCGCAGGCTTCCTCAAAGGAGGCATCCGGTTTACTTGCAAGATAGCGATCAAACAGTAAGAAGATCAGGTCCATCTTGCCGCCTGCTGCGCGCGAATTAACCAGGTGAATCTTACGATTGGGCTCTTCGGCAAGCACCATGTCACGCGCGGTGGCCGCGGCATTGTAGCTTCCCGAGACGCCCTCGGAGATGGGCATGCAGATCGTCTTGTCGGCGAGCTTAAAGAGCTCAGCCCACTCCCCTACGCTTGGGCAGGAGCTCGATGATGCGCTGGATTCCGATTGAATGGCAACATTAAGCTCGTGAACATCGAGCGAGAGGTCGTCGACAAATTCACGCTCCCCCACTCGGATCTTAAGGGGTGCAAATGCAAAGGTGGTATGAGGTGCGGTTGGTTGCCAATCGCGAAGATTGCAGCTCGAATCTGAGATGAGTGCCCAGCTCATTGAGGGTCCTTTCTAGTTGTTCCTCAACAATTATAGCTATCTTTTGGACAGATGCTGCGCATATCTAGTATTCAAAACTAGATTGTAGTTTACACACAAAATGGGCGGTCGAGATAAAACAATGGACCTCGCTCCCAAAGGATACGAGGTCCACTTTCGTTAGCTGAGTTAAAACACTTAATAGCGAACGAAAATATAATTGTTGTTCATGCCAGCGGCAACGGAGCTGATGATAACGCCCGTGCTGTAGTCGGAAGCATGGATCATCTGGCCGTTACCAATGTAGATGCCGGTGTGGTAAGAGTTAACCACGACGTCGCCCGGCTGAGGATCAGAAACACGGGGCCAACCCATGAAGGTGCCGGTAGTGCCCAGGCGACAGTAGCGGCCGGTGAGGCAGTAGCTTACAAAGCCGGAGCAGTCAAAGCTGTTCGGGCCAATACCGCCCCAGGAATAAGCGCAACCAAGCTTGCTATAAGCGCGAGAGACAACGCTGCCGCCGTCAACGGACTGGCTCGGTGCGGAAGGGGCCGGTGCCGGGGCGGGCGTCGAGGGCTGCGGCGTGGGAGCAGGAGCGGGCGCGGGCGCGGGCGTGTTGCCGCCGCCGTTGTTGGTCGTACCGCCACCATTGTTGGTGTTCTCGGTCGTACCGGCGGTGTCGTTGCTCACCGTGGCCTTTTCGGCGGTGCTGGCATTTATGCCAGCCTGCAGCGCGGCGTTCGCCTCGGCCTCGGCAGCAAGCTCGGCCTGCAGCTGTGAATCCAGGGAGTTCACGACACTCTGGGCCTCAGCCTGCTGGGCGTTAAGTTCGTCGACCTTCTTCTGCGTCGCGGCGACGTTCTTCTCCTGCTCGGCCTGCTTATCGGTGAGCTGCTGCTTAAGGTCCTTGACCTCCTGAATGGTCTGGGCCTGCTTGTCGGAAACCTTGCCGTAGTAGAACAAACGGTTGAGCATATCGCCCAGATCGTCGACGCCCGTCAGAACCTGAAGGAGACTCAGACCGCCGGTCTTGTACTCACCGGCAACGTAGCTCGAAAGCTTTGCCTGGCCCTCGGCAATCTCTTGCTGCTTTTGCGTGATCTCGCCTGCAGTCTGATCAAGCTCCTGCGTCTGAGCGGAGAGTTCTTCATGAATTTGCTGGGTTTGCGTACCGATCTGCTCGAGTTTGGTACGAGCGGCGGCAAGATCGGACGCGGTATCGGCATAGGCAGGAGCCGCGAGGCCCAAGCCCAAAACACAAGCGAGGGTTGCCGTAGCAGCGCAGCGTGCCATGTTTTTGTGCGTGTTTGCTGTGCGCATGGAGCTTCCTTTCCGGTATCTAAGGGTAGCGGTTAGTCCACCGTTACCAGGCTAAAGAGCTCAACGTCCTCGTTAGAAGGCGTGAGCTTCTTGCGCGGATTAAGAAACGCAAGCTCAAGGATACAACCATAACCTACGAGCTTTGCGCCCATATCTCGCACTAGTTTACCTGTTGCCTCAACGGTTCCGCCTGTCGCGACCAAGTCGTCCAGAATCAACACGGTATCTTTAGAGGTGATGGCATCGACGTGAATCTCAATCGAATCGGTTCCATATTCGAGCTCGTATTCCTGGCTAACGGTCTTACGTGGCAGTTTTCCCGGTTTACGTGCAGGAACAAAGCCGGCGCCGAGTGCCACGGCAACAGGCACGCCTACCATAAAGCCGCGAGCCTCGGGTCCTACAACCTTAGTGATGCCCATGCCGGAGAAATGCTCCGCTAGCGCGTCGACCATGGCTTTAAGCGCTTCGGGATTGCTAAAGAGCGGCGTGATGTCCTTAAAGACGACTCCGGGCTCGGGATAGTCGGGGATGTCGACGATGTGAGGTTCGAAGTCGTACATGGCGTGACCTTTCATGGGAGGCTGGTTTGTAGAAGCGTTTATTTGTCCGCGCTGGCGGTGCCAGTGTGCGAGGGGGCGACAACCTTAAGCGGCTGCACGAGGGATTCCTCGCGCACGAGGACCGCGGAGGCTGATGCCTCTTCGCTTTTGGCCTTGGTTGATTCGGAGCGTGCGATCTCCTCATCAAGGGCATCGATATCGGCGTCCTCGACTACAGCGTTGAGTGACTCAAACACGCGGTTTTTGAGCAGCGCAGTATGCACGCCCTCGGTGAGGTCATGTAACTTCTTAAACGCGCGTTCGAGCTTGGCATCGCGTTCATCATCGGAGGTGTCCATGCCAAGCATACTCACGAGCACTTGCTCGAACATCGAAGACTCGCGGTTGGCGGATGATACGTACTGACGAAGGTTTCGCGGCTCGATATGAAAGCGTGACAGCTCGGAACAGTAGCGGATAATCGGAAAATCGCGCCCGTCGACGAGCTCGCGGTTCTGCGGACTCTTGATAATGCGAATAAGGTCGTTTTCGGCCAAGGAGCGAATAAACGAGATCTCGACGCCCAACATATCCGGAATGGTCTCGATGGGGTGCAGTTTCTGCTTGGTTTCCTTTGGTTCCGTCTTGAGCGGAACATCGGACAGCAGGCCCACCTCGTAGGCAAGCGTGGAGAGATCTGTAGCGTTTTCCAGGCGTTGCTTGATCACGTTGAGCGGCATGTAGCGCGTCTTCTGCAGGTGCAGAATGACCTCTAGACGGTCAACGTCCTCCTTGGAGTATTGGCGATACCCCTTAGGCGTACGATGAGGGGTGATGAGCCCCTCATCTTCTAGAAATCTAATTTTTGAGTTCGAAAGATCGGGGTATGCGCCTCGAAGTAAATTGACGACCTGGCCGATACTCAGATAGTTGCGTTCGGCCATGCCCTACTCACCGGTTTCGATGCGCTCCGGCGTGCTCTCGTGGTAGATGAGCGTAAACGTACCGATCTGGACGGAAGATCCGTCGTGCAGCGGGGCGGCATTGACGATGGCGCCATCAACCCACGTGCCGTTGAGCGAGCCTAAGTCCTCGATGCGAGCAGCCAGACCCTCGCGAATAATGCGTGCGTGGCTACGCGATACGGTCATGTCATTGAGGAAAATGCCGTTTGCCGGATCGCGGCCAATGGTGGTCACATCATCCTCGAGTTCAAAGGCAGCACCGGTCTGCGGCCCCTTGACAATAGACAGAACGGGGGCAGTGATGCGAACGTTCGCCATAAGATCGGGAACGGTAACGTCGCTCGAAGGCACACGGAAGACGCAGGTTGCGTCGGCAGTCTTATCGTTTTGAGGCATATTGTTAACCATGTTGTCCATGACAACCCCTAACTTAACGCGGACATGCCGCAAAGAATGAACTGTACGTAATAATACCCCAATGGCTTAGTCTTCGATTTCGGGGTTAAGAAAGTCGACGTCTTCGTCCTCTGGATGCGCAACAGCCTGTTTAATGGCCGCTCCACCCTTAATGGAATAGATGACAGCGGTGAGCATGGAGAAGATGACGCCGCCATACACAAAGAAGATGCCGAGCGGTACCGAGCTGCCGTTGAGGCCCGGGAAGGCCGTGAACGTGGCGGGCAGCAGATGCCAGCCGTCCACGGTGGGAAAGCCCAGCAGCATGAGCGAGAAGCCGGTCATGAGCAGCGCCGTGGCAATCTTGCCGGGAAACACTACGTCGATGGGGCGGCGGTGGTAGTGGCGCACGATGAGCGTGCCGATGCCCAGGTAGATATCGCGACCGATGATGAGCACGCAGACCCAGATGGGAAGCTCGCCGCGAACCACGAGACCTAAAACGCCTGTAAATAGCAGCGCACGGTCGCAGATGGGATCCATAACCTTGCCGAGCCACGAGACCGTTTTGGTCATACGGGCAATCTGACCGTCCATCCAGTCGGTGGAGGCCGCGATGGCATAGATGACAATGGCGACGACACGGTTGTTGTCCGTCACAAACAGGTACAGGAAGACCAGCGTGAGGACCAGGCGCGTGAAGGTAATGAAATTGGAGATCGTGAAAATCTTATTCGACGGGTAATCGGAGGTGCCGATAAGCTCCTTTTTGATCTTCTTTTTGATGCCCACAGGACTCCCCCGCTGGTAAACGACAAAACTCTCGATACTATACCCGTTCTGGCGATGTCTATCCAGCGTAAGCATAGAGAGTCCAGACATGTGGAGGACGTTGCTGGTCGGCACGTGGAGTCGCATTTGTGTACATCAGCCCCCAAAGATGCCAAAAAATAACGGCGCTGGTGAGGTGCTCTTCGCGTCAAGTTACTTTGCTTTCGAGCGCAAGGGACGCTCGAGCCAGGATGGAGAGGGCGAAAGCTACACCCTCACCGACCTCGACGGGGTCAATCGCATCGACTGCAAAAGCGGCTTCGGGTTCTACGCAGAGCCGAGGGCCGAGTCACAGTGGGCAGCAGCAAAGCGTGGTCCTGGACCTTCGCCAACGTTTCGCTGCGCAAGCTCTTTGAAGCATCGCTTGCGACGGGAAACCCGATAAGGTGGAGCTAGAGATGGCGGCGATCACCTTTTGGTTCCACCCGCCAGCACCTCCCCTCTTGATACTGCAAGGGTTTCATTGTGGTGATAGACCGACACCGTTCATCGTTGTTTCGGGTTCGTTCGCAAAGTCGTGAACGCACTCCCCTCTTGTTCAGCGCATAATGGCGCACCGTATGCGGCTGAGCGGCCGCACGCTAAAGGAGAGGTGCCCGCATGGGCATCGAGAGAGAGGATGCAGTATGAACCTGAGGGAAAAGTACGGTGAGTGGGGCCTGATCCTGGGCGCGACCGAGGGCGTCGGCAAGGCGTTCTGCGAGAAGATCGCCGCCGGCGGCATGAATGTCGTCATGGTCGGCCGTCGCGAGGAGAAGCTGAACGTGCTCGCCGGCGAGATCCGTGAGACCTACGGCGTGGAGACCAAGGTCGTGCGCGCCGACTTTAGCCAGCCCGACGCTGCCGAGACCGTCTTCGCCGCGACCGAGGGCCTGGACATGGGCTTCATGAGCTACGTGGCCTGCCTGCACAGCTTCGGCAAGATCCAGGACACTCCCTGGGAGAAGCACGAGGCCATGATCAACGTCAACGTCGTGACCTTCCTCAAGTGCTTCCACCACTACATGCGGATCTTTGCCGCCCAGGACCGCGGCGCCGTGATCAACGTCTCGTCGATGACCGGCATCAGCTCCAGCCCCTGGAACGGCCAGTACGGCGCGGGCAAGGCCTTCATCCTCAAGATGACCGAGGCCGTGGCCTGCGAGTGCGAGGGCACCGGTGTCGACGTCGAGGTCATCACCCTCGGCACCACCCTAACCCCCAGCCTGCTGTCCAACCTCCCCGGCGGCCCGCAGGGCGAGGCCGTCATGAAGATCGCCCTCACCCCCGAGGAGTGCGTCGACGAGGCCTTTGAGAAGCTGGGTAAGGAGCTCTCCGTCATCGCCGGGCAGCGCAACAAGGACTCCGTCCACGACTGGAAGGCCAACCACACCGAGGACGAGTACATCCGCTACATGGGCTCGTTCTACCGCGACTAGCAGCTGCCGCGGCGCGTGCGCGAGGGCGCGTGCGGGTTCGCAGGTAGAGATGCGAGTGCGAGGGTTTCTTTGCGGGGGCGTGCGGATGCGGCGCCCGCAAAGAAACCCTCTTTTCATGGGTGGGCGCGACGGCACCTCGGCGCTCACCGTCTAGGGCGACCTGCCCGGCTCCCCCGCGATCTCCCTGCACGGGACCCTGCGCTCCGGCATCCTCTGGACCGTGTCCCGCTCGTGCCTAGTGGGCCGGCCGATCCGGCCCTCAGGGTATCGGATTCCCGCATTCATCCGTACATGTTCGTGTGAATGCGGGAGGTGTTCGGATGAGGTTGATATTCAAGGTGTAGACCGTTTTCTTGGTACTCCTCAAATGCGGCAGGGTTTTTCGAGTTTGTAGATGCTAATATAACCCTGCTCTCGAAAGAGGGCTCAGTCCCGGCTGGTAAACCTGACGTTTGGCGTGGTGTGCGTGACACGCATAGCGGGCATGGCCGCGATAGAATTTTCCATGCGGAGGGGTTCGACCCCACAGCGCCCCGAGGGTTTCGGGGGGCGAACTGGCAGACAGGGAACCGGGGTGCAGGCTGTCCAGAAGGAGGGGTGTAATGCCTCTTCTTCTTTTTTGCCACATTAATCTTCTGGCTTGATAGGTTTTTCGTTCGTGTGATTGGGTTGCGGAAGGGATTGGCATGAGAGTTGCGGAAATTGCGGAAAGGGTCGGTTGCGATCCTGAGTCTGCGTATTCGAAATTCGCCGACACACGTGAAGGCACACGCTTTCACAACATGCAGTGGCCCACTTTCGTCACTGACGAAAACTATCGCTTGTTTTGCAAGGCGCTGGCAGATTATGCCAACTCAGAGGAAGGCCCCCAAAGCAACGGCCGCCATGAATTGTTCCTGAGCGTGCACGAGCTGTTCGAAAAGGGCAACGAGATCGGCGGCGCCCCAAAAAAGCGCCACTACAACCTGGACAAGTCGTTCATAGGCACGGACGAGGCAAATCTCATGCTGCTCAAAGCGGCGCATAAGGGAATGACCCAGCAAGCGATCGCCGCGTACCTGGGCTGCTCGCGCACGGCGGTGCAAAAGCGCCTGAGCGCCCTGGCAGACGGCGTGCGTTTTGGCGACTCCTACATCAAGGCCGAGCCGACAAGCCGCGGCGGCCTGAAGTCGACGGCCCACCCGATCTTTCTGCCGCTGCGATTGCATGAGGTGTACCTGATGCTGTCGGCATTAGGCGAGTTTCGAGCGGAACGGTCAGGCGGGGACCCAGAGCGCGTCGTGGCAGATGATCTCGCGCGCAGAATCTATTACCAGCTGAGCGACTACGCCAAGGGCGGAATCGACAAAGCGTTGGATAAGCGAGGGGTTCGCCTCGCTGGGCTAAGGCCCGACTTCGACTCAAGCAAGGGCGTGGACGATTCGGATCGTATCGTTATGTATGAGAAGATGGGTCTCAATCTTAAAGTCGTGCTTGTAAATGGAGATGAGCTCGTCGGCCGCTACGCGCGCCACGCCGATCTTCAGAAATGCGTAAACGCCGCCGAAATAGGCAAAGATGACCGCTGTTTCGTGTTGCGACTCTTGGATGGAACATACTGGGCGGTCTACGATTCTCAAGTAGTGAGCGTAGCAGCCGCACCCGGGGATTAGGTTGCGGCCAAGTCCCTCGTCCGCCCTCCCAGGCGGTACCGCTGCGGCCGATTTCATGTTTGCTTACAGGCGAAACAGCCGCCCTTGCGTTTTTCTAAACGCAACCTCTTCGTGCGCTCGTAAAAAATCGAATCGATAAAAACTGGCAACAACCCTTCTGAACGGGTATCCTTTCGCAGGATGCGCCTCGAACAGCGCTTTCTGCCTGCGCGATTTCGTGCATGGCCGTCCTTTTCGTTCTATTTCTTAAAATGACAATCTCAGGTTTTCACGCCTTTTCGGCTTCAGACTGTATGCTGCAATCAGCTCGAGCGACCGAAGCCCATCACAACACCGAAAGGCGTGAACCATGAAGTACAACGAGAAACGCAACAACGCCTCAGCCCGTCACCCCGAGACTGCACCCTCGATCATCAACTTCGCGTACGGTAGCAACCTTGATATCCATCAAGTTGAAACCCGCTGCCCCGGCGCGGTGCTGCTGGGCAAAGCGACCCTGAACGGCTATGAACTGGCGTTCGACACCGCCGGATACCTCACCATCACCAAGCGCGAGGGGTCGCATGTGCAAGGCGCGCTGTGGGCGCTCGATAGCTCTCACGTGGCGTCTCTCGACCGCTACGAAGGCATTGCATCTGGTTGTTACCGCAAGGAAACGGTGACCGTTGGGCGCGAAGGCGATGTGGTTCCCGCAACCCTTGAGGCGATGGTCTACATCTCTGAGCGCACCCCGCTGCGCAGGTACACCGAAAAGTACGATTACATCGACCGCGTGGTCGAAGCCGGCCGCGTGATGCAGCTTGATGAGGCAACCTTGGCGCAGATGTCCGACATGCGCGCCGACAGCCTGGACCGCTTGCGCGCGCAAGAAGAGTCGGCGGCGTATGGCGCAGCCAAGATCGACCTCCCCGCTGCACGCGAATACGCCGACTTCGTGTGCGGTGAAGGTCACCAGATCGCCGATTGCACATGCCGTTACACCGGTTACTACGCACGCCGTTTCCCCCGTGGCCTTCAGCAGCATGGACGCATCCTGCGCTCTAAGCGCTACCAGGTGATGGAAGCGAGTGAGGCCACCTTCTGCGGGTCTCACCGCATCTACTTGGCAATCAAGATTCCAGGCGAGTTCGGTTACAAGATTGACGTCCCCGAAGGGTTCCGCGCAGTGCGCAGCAGCGACCCTGCGCTGCAGGCAGACCTTAGTTACTCCCTTACGCTGGATGAGTTCGAAAAGCAGCGCAAGGCCCTGCTGCGCACCCTGCTCGGCTGGTGCAACAGCCTGCCTGAGTTTGACGTGCACAACTTTAATCGTCCCTCTGTCCCGGTGTTCAGCGCGCGCGAACACTCCGCCGACACCCGCGAGTATGCGGAAACCCCGTACTTCGCATATGGCTTTGACATCAGCCATGACCGCATTGCCAAAAAGCTCGAGGGCGGTCACCATGTTTATGCAACCAAGGCGAAGCTCTATGGCTACACGCTGGCGTGCGACGCGAAGGGCCGTCCCACCATCATGCGCATGGAAGGATCGTTTGTGGAAGGCGTGCTGTGGCATGGTCTCACGCGGGGCGAGGTCCAGACGCTGGACAAAGCGAATGGCGTGCAGTACGGCACCTATGCAAAAGCCGGCGTCACGGTGAAGATTGAGGGCGAACCCGCTGCGAGGGAAAAGAACGCATTCGTGTACATCTCTCGGCGAACCCCGCTTTCTGCAGTTACGAAAGACATCGAAGCGTTTGGCGCGATGCGCGACGAAGCCATCGCCCTGAAAATGGAGCGCACCACCGTGGCTCGCATCGACGCAATTCTGCGCGCAAGCGGCTGCCCCTGCGTGCAGCCCGAAGCCCCTGCGGCAGAAATCGCAGCCCTGGGAATCAGGGAGCTCACGCCCGAGCAAACCATGAAGTGCATGCTGTTCGTGTGCCCGAAGTGCTTTAAGCCCTTGGGCGAATGCGAATGCGGCAAGCGCCCTGATCACCTGGTAGCGATCGACCACGAGCTGCAGCCCCATGTGCGCATACTGAACGATAAGGGTTATAAAACGCAGTTCTGCTGTGCCGGGCATGCAGACAGCGGTTGCCACGGTTACCTGAGCTTCGGACGCCGCTTCCGCGCACTAGAAGAGATATGCGGCGGTCAGCTGCCCAACGAGTCTCTTACGGAGGCGCCGCAACGCATTCGCAGCACGCGCCATGTAGCGCTGAACCTGCCCGGCGCCCCCGAAAGCTATGACGTGTACCTGGACAACAGGGGTTACGTCATTCGCTTTGAGCCGCGCCGCGGTGTGAGGCGTGAACAGTTCGTGCAAGACAAGCCCGCTATGTTGAGCGCATTGCTGCAGTGGTGCGAGTCTCTCCCGCAGCGCGAATAGCCTGAAAGCCGTCTGAACTGGTAAGAATCGCCAAGCGCGTGGGTCGATGTTCGAATCCTGACCCGCGACTTCCGAGCCCCCTTCTAGTCCCAAGCCCCGATCCTCAAGCCCTCAGCCCTGCCCCTCAATGCGCCCTTGAGCGTGCGCATGCGGCGTCTATGAAGTTCCTCCAGCGCTTCGGGGCGTTCTCGACGATGAAGTCGATGACGGTGGCGAGCTCGCCCTAGTCGAGCCCGCGCCGACGCACTCTCTTGAGGTCGCACGAGAATGACGGCGCGAACGCCGCCCTGAGCCGCACGCTCACGCCGTCGCCTAGGACTTCGCCGGCATGGCGGCCCAGATGGCGGACTCTGGGGCGATTACGCCGCAGGTGCCCGCAGCGATGGCCGGTGGCACCGTAGCGGTGTCGGCTTAATACCCGCGGCGTTAGCTTTTTGGAGCGCAGTGCCTTGTTTCGGCAGGCACGGAAGCCTTCCTCTCGCTGCCGAAAGAAATCGAAAAAGTATCGCGGCCCTTGGGCGGTGTCGGGGTTCCGTGCGAACGTGCGGGGAATTAGTGAAGCAGGGCGGGACAGTTGGCTTGGATGTCGTAGCCGCAGTAGCTAGGCACAGGTAGGTGATTTACGCGTATGTAGAAAAATTTAGGCTAGATAGACTACAAATGTGGAATCAAAACGAATCAGTGAATTCAACAAATATGGAAAGAAAGTGAAGGGGGGATCCATTAAAACCGAGATTCTACAAAAGTGCAGGTAGAAGGGCGTGTCTTTATTGGCTAAAAAACAGCCGGTGATTCTCCGGTGATTCCCTGATGATTCCTGATAAAAAAAGGTCAGGCACTAGGTGCCTGACCTGCAAACTTCTGGTCGGGACGACTGGATTCGAACCAGCGACCCCTTGACCCCCAGTCAAGTGCGCTACCAAGCTGCGCCACGTCCCGAAGCTTATGTTTGTTGCTCTGCTCTCGCTCGCAACAGGGAGTATAGTAACCCGAAACTTTGTCCTTGTGCAAGAACTTTTTTACAAATTTTGAAGCAAGTCTAAAATTGTATCTGCGAGCTGGGGTTTTGTTAGTACGGGAAGTTCTTGCGTGCCCGCTGTGCTCACTATCCAGGCCTTGTTGGTATCGGTCCCAAAGCCCGAATCGGCGCGCGAGACATCGTTGGCGATAATGGCATCGCAACCCTTGCGCACGAGTTTGCGCTGCGCGTACTCCACGACGTTATCGGTCTCGGCCGCAAAGCCGATCACACGGCGATCGCCCTTTTGGCGTGAGAGTTCGGCGAGGATGTCAACGGTCTCGACGAGCTCAATTCGATCCAGGCGCTCGTTGGCCTTTTTGAGTTTATGGTTCGCCGGGGCCGCAGGCGTGTAGTCGGCGACGGCGGCGGCACAAATGGCCGCGTCGGCCGTCTGGAAGGCGCTCAGCGCAGCCTGGAGCATTTCCGCGGCGGTTTGTACGCGCACGCACTCTACACCGCAGGGAACGTCGAGCGATGTCGGTCCCAGCACGAGCGTGACGGCGGCACCGCGGCGCGCGGCCTCCCCCGCCAGGGCGATGCCCATCTTGCCCGATGAACGGTTGCCAATGAAGCGCACGGGGTCGATCGGCTCGTGCGTGGGGCCGGCGGTGATCACGATGCGCTTGTCCACAAGGTCCTGAGGAGCGGGGTCGAGCAGCTTGCAGACGGCCTCGACGATGTCCTCGGGCTCGCTCATGCGTCCCGTGTCCACATCGCCGCAGGCAAGGTAGCCGCTACCCGGACCCACAACGTGGACACCGCGCTCACGCAGCGTGGTTATGTTTGCCTGCGTGGCCTGCGCCTTCCACATGCCATTGTTCATGGCCGGCGCGACCACGATAGGACGCGGCGTGGCAAGCAGCGTGGTGGAGATGAGGTCATCGGCGATGCCGTTGGCCATCTTGGCGATGATATTGGCCGTCGCGGGCGCCACGACCGCCAAGTCGGGCTCCTGCGCCAGCGAGATATGGTGGATGGGGTCGGAGGGATCGTCGAACAGATCCACAGCGACCGGCTCGCCCGTGAGCGCGCGAAAGGTGAGCGGGCCCACAAACTCTGTGGCATGCTCGCTCATAACGACCTTGACGCGGGCGCCGCGCTTTTGCAGCAGGCGCACGATATTGCACGACTTATAGGCGGCGATCCCGCCGGTAATGCCCAGCAGGATCGTTTTTCCCTCAAGTTGCATTGAATTGTCGGGTGCCGTCGTCATTGTTAGGCTTCCTTGTTGGGGAGCACGAGCAGGCGGTGGCAGTACGGGCAGTGCGTGATCTCACTACCGTCGTGGTTGAGGTCGCTCATGGACGACGCCTGCAGCGCGGTGTGGCAGACCGTGGGGATGTTGCCCTTGATGGTCTCGACGGCCAGGCCACGGAACTGCTTGAGCAAACGCTCGTAGTCGGTGAGCACGTCGGTCGGCAGCGTGGCGGCAAGCGCGGTGCGCTCCTTGGTGGCGGCATCAATCTGGGCCTGCAGGTCGGCGGCCTTGGCACGGGCGGCCTTGGTGTCGGCCTTCACGCCCTCCTCGAATTTGGCGATGATGGCCTGCGCGCGAGCCTCACGGTCGAGCGCCTCCTTGTGGGCGACAACGACATCCTTGCGGGTGTGCTCAATCTTGTCCAGGCGCTTGGCTAGGGTGGCGAGCTCGTTTTCCAGATCCTGGACCTCGCGGTAGTCAGAGCCGTCGACGTGGCGTTTCTTGGCGGCCTCGATGGCGTTGTTGGTCTGGATCTCGGTGGTGTTGAGATCGTCCAGCTCAATGTCGAGGTCCTTGCGCTGAGCATAGAGCTTGGTCATTTCGGACTTAAGCTTTACATAGGTTTTGCGCTTTGAGGCGAGCTCCTTGAGCTCCGGCATATTGGCAAGTTCGCTCTTGTTGCGGGCGAGCTCCAAATCGATCTGTTGCAGCTTGAGTAGCGTAGCGCCGGCGCTCATAAGTTCTCTCCTTTTGTCACAGTCCACCATTGGCAAGGGTTCAGTATTTTAATCGCATGACGGGGGTCGACCCCGGCGTCAACCGCAGAGTTCATCAAGATATCCACGAACGGCTCCTCGGAGCGATCGTGGCCGAGCAGAATCACGCTCAGCCCGCGCAAGGCAAGATCTTGCGCCACGTGATAGCCCGCCTCGCCCGTCAGGATGACATCCGCACCGGCGGCGATGGCAAGCTCGCCAAAGTCGCCGAGGGAGCCGCCCAGAATGGCGACGGTGCGGCACGGGCGCTCGGCATCGCCCCATACGCGTGGGTCGCTGCCAAAGGCCGTGGCAGCACGGGCGGCAAGATCGCGCAGCGTGCACGGGTCGTTGAGTGTCGCAAAAACTCCCAGGCCGCAGGCCTCGGGGTCGTCCACGTGCTCCAACGAGCTTGCAGGCGCCGCGTCCAACAGCTTACTTAGGCAGATACGTGCCTCGTGCGAGCGGTCCAGGTTGGTGTGGAGCGAGATAATGCTCACCCCGCAGCGGGCCGCCTCGTAGAGCGCCGCGCTGCACTGGGGGCGCGTTGCGCTGGGCGGGCAAAACGACTCGGGCGCCTTGATGTAGACGGGATGATGCGTGAGCAACACGTTGGCTCCGGCTTCCAAGGCACGCTGCACGTTGTCCCTGGTAGCGTCAAGCGCGCAGGCAACGCCGCGGATCTCGTCGTCGGGGTCACCAACGGATAAGCCTACGTGGTCCCAGGGCTCGGCGTCCGTCTTGGGATAGCGTGCCAGCAGGGCGCGCTCGAGCTCGGCGACGATCATGCGGCACCTACGATCGAGAGCAGCGTCTGGGCAAAGTCGTCCAGATCGCTCGGATTCACGCGGTCATCGAAGGAGATGCGCAGTGCGCCCAGCGCCTGCTCGCGACCAATACCCATGGCGCTGAGCACGTGGCTCGGGTCCATGCTGCCGCTCGAGCAAGCCGATCCGGCCGAAACCTCAAAGCCGGCGGCGTCGAGCTTGATGATGAGCTCCTCGGAGTCCATGCCGTCAATATAGATCGATACCATGCCGGGCAGACGGTCGGCCTGCGTGTAGTCGCCCATGGTGGCGTGAATGCGTGGATGGGCCGTAAGCGTGGCGTAGAGCTTGTCGGAAAGGGCTTGCAGCTTCTCGCGCTCCTGAGCCACATGGGGCGCCAGAGACGAGGCGGCAGCGGCAAAGGCCAGCTGCGTGCGCAGGTCCTGCGTGCCGGCACGACGTCCGGCTTCCTGTCCTCCGCCAAAGATGCGGGGGCGCAGCGGCGTGCGGCTTTTTAGGTATAACGCGCCGGAGGCTACGGGGCCGCCAATCTTGTGTGCTGCAACGGTCATGGCATCGACGCCCAGCTCGGTCACATCGAGCGGAATATGCAGATAGCCCTGGATGGCATCGGTGTGGAACAGGGCACCCGCAGTGTGCGCAGCCGCGGCAAGCTCACGAATAGGCTGTACCACACCGGTCTCGTTGTTGGCGGCCATGATGCTCACGAGCGCGACGTCGTCGCCCAACAAGTCGCTCAGCTCGGCAGGCTCGATGTAGCCCGCACGGCAGGGCTGCACCAAGTCGACGGTAAAGCCCGCGGCTCGCAGCAGCGATAGGTTGTCCAGGATTGAATCATGCTCGATCGCAGACACGATCACGCGCTCGCGCTTACGATCGCGCTGACGAGCACCCTCGGCAAGTCCGAGGAGCGCCAGCTGGTTGGCCTCGGTGCCGCCGTTGGTTAGGACAATCTCGGACGGGCGAACGCGTGTGCCAAAGCTGCGGGCGATCTCGCGGCGTGCAACCTCCAGACGTGCGGCAGCCTTGCGGCCGAGCGAGTGCAGCGAGTTGGGGTTGACGCCGGCAAGCTCGCTTTCGTCGTACTCGCGCTGCGCAAGGAGCGCCTCGGCGCGCATGGGCGTCGAGGCGGCATAGTCAAGATTCACGGGTATGCGGTTTTGACCTGCGGTCATAAGGGTTTATGCCTCCTGTGCGGCCTCGTTGCCCAGCTTCTGCAGCAGCGCAACCTCGGCGGCGGGATCTTCGGACTTAAATACGGCGGAGCCGGCCACCAGGACATCGGCACCGGCCTTGACGACCTCGGCGATGTTTTTGGAAGAGATGCCGCCGTCGACCTCGATCATGGGCGACACACCGTGGCGCTCGCACATGGCCTTGAGCTCGTGGAGCTTATGCAGCGTGCCCGGGATAAAGCTCTGGCCGCCAAAGCCGGGGTTCACGCTCATGAGCAGCACCATGTCGACGACCTCGATGATGCTCTCGAGCACGCAGACGGGGGTGGCGGGGTTAAGCACCACGCCGGCCTTGACGCCGCGTTGCTGTAGGTGTGTGAGCGTGCGGTGCAGGTGCGTGGAGGCCTCGTAGTGCACGGTGATCATATCGGCGCCGGCGTCGGCATACCAATCGACGGTCTCGTCGGGGTTCGACACCATCAGGTGCGCGTCGACCGGCACGTCGGTGGAGCGCTTGACGGCCTTGAGGATATCGACGCCAAAGGTGAGGTTGCCGGTAAAGTGACCGTCCATGACGTCGAAGTGCACGTAGTCGGCACCGGCGATCTTGTCGAGCTCGCCCTTGAGGTTGGCCATGTCAGCCGAAAGGACGGACGGAGCGATTTTGATGGAACCCATGGTAGTAGCCTTTCTGCGCTAGTCGGTGAGTCCGTAGAACTCTTGAGAGGGGACGCGGTCGGTAAGGATCTCGAGCGCCCTATCCAAAGTAACACCGTTGTAGAGCGTTTGCTCCACGGCAAAGGTGAGCGGAATGTCTACGCCCAGCGAACGGGCGAGCTCGCTCACGCTGCGGGCGGCGACGGCGCCCTCGACCACCATATGCGTGCGCGCCTGGTACTCGTCGAGCGATACGCCGTGGGCAAACTCGTAGCCGAAGGTGCGGTTGCGCGAATGCTCGGAGGTGCAGGTGGCAATAAGGTCACCCATGCCGGCAAGACCCATACAGGTCATGGCCTGGCCGCCGCGGGCGTGCACCAGTCGGCTGATTTCTGCCAGGCCGCGCGTCATGATAAGGGCGAGCGTGTTGTCGCCCGCGCCGGTACCGGCGGAGATGCCGCACACGATGGCGATGACGTTTTTCATGGCGCCGCAAACCTCAACGCCGGTCATGTCCTGCGACAGATAGATGCGGAAGGCCGTGGATAGGAGCAGGTCCTTAAAGGTCTCCCCTACCTGCGAGCCTTTGCTGGCGATGACGGCGGCGGAAAGTCCGCCGCGGCATATCTCCTCGGCATGGTTGGGGCCCGAGAGCGCCGCCACGCGCATCTCGTTGCCGATCTCGCTGGCGATGACCTCGCTCATGAGCATGCCGGACTCGGGCTCGATGCCCTTGGTAAGGCAGAGCACCGGGGTGTCGGCGGCGATAAAGGGTGCCGCCTGGTGGCAGACGTCGCGCAGGTGCGTCGAAGGCACGGCAAAGATGATGGCATCGGCACCGTCGAGCGCCTGGGCCAGGTCCGTGGAAGCGACGACGTTGCCGGGCAGCTCGTAGCCCACCAGATACCGGGGATTGCGGTGCTCGGCATTGACGCCGGCGGCCGTCTGCTCACTATGGGCCCACATGGTCACGCGCTCGGCTCGCGCGGCGGCAAGGCCGGCGACGGCGGTTCCCCAGGAGCCGGAGCCAATCAGCGCAACATTCATGACTCTCTCCTACTTATCGTCGGGCTCGGTGACGCGCTTGGTAAACGAGAGCTTGGATTCCTTACCCGTCATGAGCTTTTTGATGTTCGAGCGATGGGCCCACACCACGGTGATGCCGATCATCGCCATGCAAAACTTGAGCCCCAGGCTGCTGTACGGAAAGACCGCGCAGGCGGCGATGGGAAGACCGATGGCCGCGGCAAGCGAGCCCACCGACACATACTTGGTGATGGCGACGGCCACGATAAACATGCCCAGCAGCGAAAGTCCGATGGGCCAGTACCAGGCGAGTATGACGCCCAGCCCCACGGCGATGCCCTTGCCGCCACGGAAGTTGAGGTAAGGCGAGAATATGTGGCCCCACACCGCTGCCAGGCAAATGACGCCGAGCATCCAGTCGCCGGCGGCACCGGGAGCCATGATGCTCACCGGGAAGCCATAGCCCACGCTCGCGATGAGCGGACGCGCGATAAGGACGCAGATGGCGCCCTTCAAGCAGTCGAGCAGCAGCGTGAGCGCGGCGACCTTGGGGCCGGCTACGCGCAGGGCGTTGGTGGTGCCGATGTTGCCGGAGCCCGCCTTGCGAATATCCGTGTGGTTGAACACGCGGCCCAGGATCAGGCCAAACGGAATCGCTCCGATAAAGAACGAGACCACGGTGCAGATGGCGGTCAGCAGAATCGGATTATGCATCCTTTTGCTCCTTCTTCCTAAAGAAGAGACGAATGGGCGTGCCGGAAAAATCGAAGGTCGAGCGCATGCGGTTCTCCACGTAGCGCTGGTAGGTGTCGTTGACCAGGTCGCTGTGGTTGACGAAGAATGTAAACGTCGGCGGGTTGACGCCCGTCTGGGTCACGTAGTGCATGCGCAGGCGGCGCTTGCCGTCCACCACGGTGTGGCCAAACTCGCGCAGGTCGGTAAGGAAGGTGTTGAGGCGCGAGGTGGTGATCTTTTGCGAGCGCGTCTTCTCGGCAGCGTCGACCATTGCCCAGATCTTCTCGACGCCACGACCGGTCAGGGCCGAGATGCGCAGGTACTGGGCCCAGGGAGCCATGACGCCCAGACGGCGGTCGACGGTCTCCATGCAGGCCTCGCGCTTGCGGTCGTCGTCGAGCAGATCCCACTTGTTGAGCAGAACGACGATGGCGCAGCCGCGTTCGATGGCCAAGCCCATGACCTTCTGGTCCTGCTCGGTAACGCCCACGGAGGCGTCGACGACGAGCAGTGCCACGTCAGCACGGTCGATGGCGCGCAGGCCGCGGACCATGGAGTAGTACTCGATGTTCTCGTACACGGTGCTCTTCTTGCGAATACCCGCGGTGTCGACCATGCGGTAGTGCTTGCCGTTGCGCTCCACGACAGTGTCGATGGCGTCGCGCGTGGTGCCGGCGATGTTGGACACGATAGAGCGGTCGGCGCCCAGGATACGGTTGAACAGCGACGACTTACCGGCATTGGGGCGGCCGATGATGGCGACGTTCAGCGCATCGGGGAACTCGTCGGCGACCTCGTCCTCCTCCTCGGGCAACAGGGCAACGATGTCGTCGAGCAGGTCGCCCGTGCCGTGGCCGTGCAGGGCCGAGAGCGGCGTTGGCTCGCCGATGCCGAGCGAATAAAACTCCCAGATGCTGTCGTTTTCGCGATCGGGGTTGTCGAGCTTGTTAACCAGCAGAAAGACCGGCTTGTCGCAGCGCTTGAGCATGCGGGCGACCGACTCGTCCTCCTCGGTGACGCCGGTGCGGCCGTCGACCACAAACAGGATGACGGCGGCTTCCTCGGCTGCGGCGAGGGCCTGGTCACGGATGGACGTGGCAAAGACGTCATCGCTCTTGAGCGGCTCGATGCCACCCGTGTCGACGATGGTGAACTCGCGGCCGTTCCAATCGGCCGTGTGGTAGGAGCGGTCGCGCGTTACGCCGCGGGACTCATGGACGATGGCGTCCGAGGTCTGGGCCAGGCGGTTAACGAGCGTGGACTTGCCCACGTTGGGGCGTCCGACGACGGCGACGATAGGTTTCATCTGCACTCCTTTAATGGGTAGGGTCAGTGGAAATGTTAGAGCCTGCGGGCACAATGCCAAGGATATGCTCCAGGGTATCGAGCAGCTCATGCGGCATGGTCGACACCACATGAACCTCGGCGCCGCGAGCTTCAAGGCTTGCGAGTAAATCGTCACGATGATACTCGTCAAGCGTCATGCCGTCAGCGTTGAACATGAGCTTAGGCACAAAGAGCATAACCCCCGAGAGGTCCTGCGGCAGCTGCTCCAGAATGTCGCAGGCGACGATGAGGCCGGTCACGTCCACGTTGCCGCCAAAGTAACGGTTTTCGATAGCGGTGACGGTGCCGGCAAGGCCCCGTGGCGACTCCACAAAGCGCGCCACGGTGTCGCGCGCGCTGGTGCCGGAGAGGCACAGGAGGCGCTGGCCAAGGGCGGCGATTGCCTCGCGAACGCGGCGCAGACGCTCGGCATCGGCGGTGAGCACATCGTCAGTCTCGTCCAGATACGAGCGAATCATACCGATGCCGTCGTAATACTGCGGGTAGCCGTCGTAAAAATCGGCCTGGGGTGGCTCGATGCCGGCGTCCAGATAGAACTCATCGCTCATCTGGAAGGTGTGGCGGCCAAAGCGCTTGTAGGCACGATCCTGGAAGGGACGGATCATGGCAATGGTTTCGCGCGCGAGCTCAGGTTTGTCGCTGTATGACCAGGTAAAGCGCCTCTGATGCTTGGTAAAGCCGAGCGGCACAATGCCCAGGCTGGTGATCTGCTCGTGTTCCTCGCAAAAACGTAGGGTCTTTTGCAGCTCCTCGCCGTCGTTCATGCCGGGACACAGCACAATCTGCGCGTGGATCTCGATGCCGGCGGCCATGATGGTCTCGAGCACGTCCATGCCGCGCTGGGCGTTGCGGCCCATCATACGTCGGCGGACGCCGGGGCTTACGGCATGGACCGACACGTTCATGGGGCTCATATTGCGGTCGATAACGTTTTGCACGTCCTCGTCGGAAAGGTTGGTCAGCGTGACAAAGTTGCCCTGTAAAAAGCTCAAGCGGTAATCATCGTCACGAATGTAGAGCGTTGAGCGGCCGCCCTTGGGCAACATGGTCATAAAGCAGAACACGCAGGCGTTCACACAGGTACGCATGCCGTCGAAGATGGGGCCGTCGAACTCAAGGCCCCAGTCCTCGCCGGGAAAGCGATCGAGCTCGACGGGGGTGACGGTACCGTCGCGCGGGTCGAGAACCTCTAGGTCGACGGTGTCCTCGTCGGCCTCCCAAAGCCACACGATCATGTCGGTCAGCTGCTCGCCGTTGACCGTGAGCACGCGCATGCCCGGCTCGATACCTACATCCCATGCGGGCGATTCGGGACGCACGTTCTTTACGAGCGCGCCCTCACCCGGCTCGGGGTCGCGGCTGCGCCCGTAATCGGCCACCTCGGCGGCGTATGCGGGTACGGTCTGGTCCATGATTAGCGACAAAGCTCCTTGATGCGCGCAACGGCGCGTTCGATGTGTTCTTGCGGAGTTGAGGCTCCGGCGGTGATGCCGATGCGGCGCGCGTTGGCAAACCATGCGGCCTCAAGCTCGGAGGCTTCCTCGATGTGATGGGTGTGCTCGCAGACATCGGCACAAATCTGTGCCAGGCGGCGCGTATTGCCCGAATTTTTGCCGCCCACGACGACCATGCAGTCGCAGCGGTTGGCAAGTGCAGCGGCCGCCTGCTGGCGCTCGCTCGTGGCAGCGCAGATGGTGTTGATCACACGCAGCTCCTGCACGCGCGGGGTGATGGAGGCCACGACCTCGGCCAAGTTCTGCGCGGTTTGGGTGGTCTGCACGACCAGGCCCACCTTGCCCTTGAGCGGCAGCGCGTCGGCGTCGGCGGCGCAACTCACGACTTGCGCGTCATCGCCGGCGTGGCCCAGGATGCCCTCGACCTCGGGGTGGCCCGGCTCGCCCACGACAATCACACGGTAGCCCTCGCGCACCAGGCGCTCGGCCGCCACGTGGACCTTCTTGACGTAGGGGCAGGTGGCATCGACCACGGTAAGGCCGCGCTCGCGAGCAGCCTCGATTACCTGCGGCACCACGCCGTGCGCGCGAATGACCACGGTGCCCGATGCGGCGTCGTCCAAGGTGTCTGCCAGACCGACGCCTGCCTCGGCGAGCTCGCGCACCACGATGGGGTTATGGATGAGCGGGCCCAGGGTGTGGACCTGAGCGCTCTCCCCTGCCTGCGGCGCGGCGGCCAGAGCCATGTCGAGCGCACGCTGCACGCCGTAGCAGGTACCGGCATGCGCTGCGATTTCGATGGTGGGGACGACCTCCTCAGCGGCGGTCGCGGCGGTATTCATGACGTTCTCGCCCATGGCTAGAACCTTCCGGGGTGCTCGGCGCACAGGTCGTCGCGCATGGCGTAGACGCGGGCCATGGCCTCGGACTCAAACCATGCCAGGCGCTCCTTGCGCTTGAGCTCGGCCGGTGCATCGGATAGCGAGATGGCCTTGCCGGCACGGATCCAGCACTTTTTGGGGCGCATGAGCTTTTTGCCCGCAGGCGTAATATCGGACCAGCCGCAGATGGCAAGCGGGTTGACGGGTGCCTTGCCCATCTGGGCGATAAGCGCAAAACCGCCATGGACCTCGGGCTTAATCTCGCGCGAGCGGATGCGCGTGCCCTCGGGGAAGATCAGGACGTCCTCGCCGCGCTGCAGCGCATGCTGGGCGGCACGCAGGCACTTCATGTCGGCGGTGCCACGCTCGACGGGAATGCCGCCCACGCGGCTAAAGGCCCAGCGCACGATCTTGCTCTTGGCAAACTCGGACTTAAAAATGGGGCGAATGCGGCGGCCGCCAAAAAACAGCGCCGTCTCTACAGCCAGGAGCTCGGCCATCGAGGTGTGGTTGCAGATGACCACGCTGCCGCGGCCTTCCTGGCGCTCAAACAGCAGGTCGCTGTCCTCTACCTTCCAGCGCCACATGAGCTTGGAGAAGACCCACAGGATGCCCATGACCACAAAGACGGTGCCGCGGATGAGCACGGGGAACTCGGCATAAGGCGCGTTGTAGTAATCCTCGGGCGTCTGCTTAAACAGGCGCATGAGCTACCTCCTTTGGTTGATGAGGCCCTCGATTATCGAGACGACCTCGTCGATGGTATGTGCGGTGGAGTCGACGTGCACGGCGTCCTCGGCGGGCACGAGCGGCGCGACCTCGCGGTTGCTGTCGAGCTTGTCGCGCTGCTTGAGGGCGTCGAGGGTCTCGTCGACCTCGGCCTCGAGCTGCTCTTCGGTGAGCGGCTGGGCGTCGTTTTGGTGGCGCTGCAGCACGCGGCGACGGGCGCGCTCGCGCGGGTCGGCGGTCAGAAAGACCTTGACCTGCGCGTTGGGGAACACGACGGTTCCGATGTCACGACCCTCGGCCACGATGTCGCGGTCCTCGGCGGCGCGACGCTGGTGGATGAGCATGGCGGCGCGTACGCCCGGGTAGGCCGAGACCTTGGAGACGTTGGCGTCCACCTGCGGGGTGCGAATGGCAGCCGAGGCGTCCGCGCCGTCGATGGTCAGGCGCGTGTCCTCGCCGGTGCCGTTGGTAAAGCGGATCTCTATCTGCTCGGCGAGGGCATCGATGGCTGCCTCGTCGTTCAGGTCGATGCCGCGGTCGAGCGCGGCGAAGGTGACGGCGCGATACATGGCGCCCGTGTCGAGCTTGTTAAAGCCCAGCTGGCGGGCGATCTCCTTGGCGATGGTGGACTTGCCGGAACCGGCGGGGCCGTCGATGGCGACGATCATGCAATGCTTCCTTTCGGTGGTTGACGTGCTGGTGTGGGACGCGGGCGCTGCGGCTTGGCGGACTGGCTAGCCCGTGTAGCGCTCGCGGTAGGTGTTGCGCTTGGGCGCGGAGCCGTGGCTGCCGTGGTGACGCGTGCGGCTCGCGGTGTTGGTCGCCGGCGCAGCGCCGCGCTTGGAGCTGGCCTGCTTGGGCGGGATGCCGCCGGCCTTGAGGATCTGCACCTCGCGGTCGGTGAGCTCGCGCCACAAGCCCTTGGCCACGTCCTTGAGCTCCAGGCCGGCAAAGTTACAGCGGTGCAGACGAATCACCGGGTGGTGGATCTTGCTCAGCATGCGCTTGACCTGGTTCTTGCGCCCCTCGCGGATAATGACCTCCACGGCGGTTGTGCCGGGCTTCACACCCTGCGGAGCCACCGCCTCGGCCTCGCGCGCGGTAATGACGCGGCAGATCGCCGGCTGGCACAGGCCGTCGTCGAGCTCGATGCCGCGGCGCAGCGGTTCCAAGTCGCGATCGGTCAGGTGGCCGTCCACGAGCGCCTGGTAGGTCTTGTAGACGTGCTTGCTGGGGTGCAGCAGGTCCTGCGACAGGTCGCCGTCGGTGGTAAAGAGCAAAAGGCCCGTGGTGTCGCGGTCCAGGCGACCCACCGGGAAGAGCCCCGGAAAGCGGTCGCGCGGGACCAGGTCGGCCACGCAGGGGCGCTCCTGCGGATCGCTCATGGTGGTGAGATAGCCGGTCGGCTTGTAGAGCATCAGGTACACGGCGCCCTGGTTGAGCTTGACGGGCATGCCGTCAACCTCGATATGGTCGCGGTCCACATCGACCTTGGTGCCCAGTTCGGTCGCGACCTGGCCGTTGACAGTCACGCGGCCTGCGGTCATCAGGTCCTCCGAGCCGCGGCGGCTCGCCACGCCCGCGCGCGCCAAAAAGCGCTGCAGGCGCATGGTGTGCGGGTAGACGGGCTGGGGGTCGATCGCGGGCGCGCCCGTGGCACCGGCGGCGCGCGTCTCCCCTGCTTCGTTAGTCCTCGTCATGCGTATCCTCCGCAGCGTCGTCGGTGGCAAGTGTTTCCTCGCCACCGACTGCCTCGACATCCTCAACATCGGTATCCAGCAGCTCGCGCTCTTCGTCCAGGTCCTCGACCTGCTCCTCGAGCGTAGACTGAATGCTGCGGCCGCTCAGGCGCTCGCGGATAAACTGGCGCGACTGCTCGTCGGGGGCAAACTGCTCCAGATCGGGCAGGTCGCGGGTGGAGCGCAGACCAAACTTCTCCAAAAAGGCGTTGGTCGTGCCGTAAATGATGGCCTGACCGCGCTGGGGGTCGCGGCCGAGCTCGCGCACCAGACCCTTGTCAACGAGCGACGCGATGACGCCGTCGGAGTTGACGCCGCGGATGCCCTTGACCACCTCGCGAGTGACGGGCTGGTGGTAGGCGATCACAGCAAGAGTCTCGAGTGCCGCCTGCGACAGTTTTTGCGTATCCCAGCTCAGCACATAAGCTTCGACCACATCGTGGTAGGCAGGATGCGTAAACAGGCGCCAGCCGCCGGCGACCTCGCGCAGCTGAAAGCCGCGATTGGCCTCCTCGTACTCAACTTTGAGCTCGGCCAAAAGCGACGCACACTCGCCCGGGGCGATATCCAGCGCATCTGCCAGCGCGGGCGCGCTCACCGGATCGCTCGAAACCAGCAACAGCGCCTCGAGGGCGCCTTTGAGGCTGTTTGCCTCTAGCGTGGAAAGGGTTGACATGGTTGCCGCTCCTATTCGGTGAGCTCGGGGCCCTCGCCGGGCACGTAGGCCTCGGCGCCCTCGACGCGGTTGATGCGGATGGTTCCAAAGATCTCGTCCTGGCTCAGAGTGAGCGAGCCTCGCTTGGCGAGCTCCAGCATGGCCAGGAAGGTGACGACGAGCTGCTCGGTGGTGGCGTCGCCGTCCAGCAGCTCGCGGAAGGTGCAAGTTTGGTGCGCCATGGTGAAGCGGTCGACCGAGGCCACCGTCAGGTCGAGCGGCACGCGATGCGGCGCCACGTGCTCGGCCTCCAGCAGGAAGGTCTGGCGCTTGCCGTCCAGGTCGGCGCAGATGACGGCGAGGCCGCGCAGCGTGATACCGGCCAGGTAGTCGGGCATAAGGCCCAAAAACTCGGGGTCGGGACCGGCCACACGCGGATGCATGCGGCTTTCGGCCTGCATGCGCGCGCCAAGAGCCGCCGCCGCACCCTTAAACTGCTTGTAGGCGATTAGGCGCTGGATCAGGACCTCGCGCAGGGCGTCGCCGTCGAGTGCGCTGAGCTCTTCGAGGTCTTCGTCAATCTCGTCATCGTCGTCGGCTTTGCGCGGGGCCTCCTGCGGCACCAGCGAGGCGGCCTTGATGTCCAAAAGGGTTGCCGCGACCAGCAAAAAGTCGCTCGCCACGTCCAGATCCAGCGCCTCAATACGCTCGACCTCGGCAAGGTACTGCTCGGCCACCTCGCTGATCGAGATGGCGCCGATATCAACTTTTTGGCGGGTTACCAGCTGCAGCAGCAGGTCGAACGGTCCGCTGTAGACCTGCGTCGACACGCGATACGACATCTTCGACCTCCTTTGACGGCGCCTTCGCGGCGCGGTTTGGGTGCATGTTGCGACCGTTTTGCACGGTCGACCTGTAAGTTTACTCTAGATGCCGGCGATTGCGAAGTTAAGCAGCTGCCCAGCGAGCGGATACACGGTAACGTCGAAATACCGGCCGATCACATCGATGCCGGTCCACATGGGCAGCAGATACAGCACGATGATAAGAATCGGCATGGCGTATTGCTGAAGTTGGTAGTAGTTGGCGAGTGCCTTGCCTTTGAGAAACGGCACGATGATCGACGAGCCGTCAAGCGGCGGAATCGGGATGAGGTTAAAGAACGCAAGCGACAGGTTGACCACGATAAACGTAGCGCCAAAGTTCATGATTTGGGACGCTACGGCAAAGGTCATGCTGGTGTAGAGGTTGCCGTATGCTGCGTGCATGATGGCGGCCGCAAGGCACGCCAGTGCGATATTCGATGCGGGGCCGGCTGCGCTCACCAAGACCTCGTCGCGCTTGGGGTGCTTGAGGTTGTTGAGGTAGACGGGCACGGGCTTAGCGAAGGCGAACACCGGGCCGCCGGCGGCGAGCATGAGCAGCGGTAGGATGATGGTGCCAAACGGGTCGATATGGTTGAGCGGGTTGAGCGAGACGCGGCCGCGCGAACGGGCCGTTTTGTCGCCGAGCGCCCAGGCCGCGGCGGCGTGCGCGCTCTCGTGGATCACGATGCCCACGATGACGGCGACGGCGCTCGCGAGCAGGTTCATGAAGTAGCTGCTGGACATGGCGCTCCCCTAGCGGACGCGGCGCGAGGCGCGCGTGAGCAGGTAGTCGGCCACAAACAGGATGACGGCCACGATGGCGTAATCCAGGCGGAACACACCGCCAAAGGGCGATGTGATGACGCCGTAGCCGGCGATGGCGCTCGGCAGCGCGCGCGAAAGCTCGACGACAAAGCCCACAATCTGCAGCTTGGCGGTGAGGCCGCTAAAGCACAGCAGCACAGTCATCGCGCTCATAAAGATGCCGCAGATGCGGCACGCGATGGCGATGATGCTCATCGCCACGGCAGCGGCCTTACGAGAGTTCACGCGCGGTCTCCTCTTCGATTTGGGTGGAAAGCTCCAGCCATTCGTCCTCGAGCTTGGGCAGCTCTTGCTTAAGCCCGTTATATTCCCCCAGGGCGGCGTTGAACTTATCCTGATCGGCATAAAGCTCTTCGCTCGCCATCAATTCCATAAGCTCGTCATAGCGGGCGCGCTTTTTGTCGAGCTCGGCCTCGATCTTCTTGAGCTGGTTGCGCACGCCCTTGAGCTTTTTGTTGAGCGCGGCGCGGGCCTGGGCCTCGGCACGCTTTTGCTCCTTGGTCTTTTTGCCCTCGGCAGGCTTAGGCGCTGCAGCGGGGGTATCGGCCTGGGCGGCGCTGGCTTTGGTGGGCTTGGCCGCGGAAGGTGTGCTCTCCCCTGCCGCCTCGGCGGCGCGGGCTGCGAGGTCCTCGCGCTTGTAGAGGTAGTAGTCGTAGTCGCCGTCATAGACCGTGACCTTGCCATCGCGGATGTCGATCACGCGGTTGGCCACGGCTCGCACCAGGTGCTCGTCGTGACTGATCAGCACGATGGTGCCGGGGAAGTTTTGTAGGGCGTTCTCGAGCATGTCCACCGAGTCGATGTCCAGGTGGTTAGTGGGCTCGTCCAGGCACAGAAGTGCCTCGGGGGCCACGAGCATCTTAGCCAGGGCCAGACGTGCCTTTTCGCCGCCGGAAAGAACGCGAACCTGCTTTTCGATGGAATCGTTGTCGCTAAACAGGAAGGCGCCCAGTAGGCTGCGCTGCTGCGGCACGGTCCACTTGGGCGTAACGGTGTCGATTTCTTGCAGGACGGTATTGGACTCGGTCATGCCTTCGAGCGCGTGCTGGGCGTAATAGGCCACGCCCACGTTGGTACCCAGTTCGCGCGTGCCGGTAGTGGGCGGCTCCAGGCCGGCGATGATCTTCATGAGGGTGGACTTACCGGCGCCGTTAGGGCCGACGAGCGCCACATGCTCGCCGCGATAGAGCTTGAGGTCGATATCGCTATAGATGTGCTTGTTGACGTAGGACTTGGACACGCCCTCCAGGCCCACGACCATGTCGCCCGAGCGCGGCGGGTCGGGGAACTTAAAGTCGATGTGCTTGTGGCCTTCGGGCAGGATGACGAGCTCCTTTTTGATCTGCTCGATCTTGCGGATGCGCTCCTGCGCCTGGGCGGCCTTGGTGGGCTTGTAGCGGAACTTGTCGACGAAAACCTGCATGTGGGCGATGTCGCGCTCCTGGGCGGCACGCTTGGCGCGCATCTGCTCCAGGTTGTCCTCGCGCTGCTTGAGGTAGCTGCTGTAATTGCCGGTGTAGGTGGTCACGCGGCGGTTCTCGAGCGCGGCGACGTGGTCGACACAGGCGTCCATAAAGGCGCGGTCGTGGCTGACGATGAGCACGGCGCCGTCGTAGTTGGCGATAAAGCCGCGCAACCACTGGACGCTTTCGAGGTCCAGGTGGTTGGTGGGCTCGTCCAGAAGCAGCAGGTCGGGATGGCGCAGGAAGAGCTTGGCCAGCGCGATGCGCATCTGCCAGCCGCCCGAGAACTCGGAACACGGGCGCTCAAAGTCGGTGACCTTAAAGCCCAGACCGGACAGGATCTTGCGGGCATTGCTTTCGAGCTCGTAGCCGCCCAGATGCTCAAAGCGGTCCTGGACCTGGCCGTACTCGTTAAGGAGCGCGTCGACGTCCTTGCCCTGCTCAGAGAGCTCGGTGATCTGGGCTTGCAGCTCGTTGGCGCGCTCACCCATGCGGCGGATTTCCTTGGCGGCGGCCATGACCTCGGCGAGGATGGTCGTATCCTTGTGCTCCAGGTTGGTTTCCTGCTCGAGGTAGCCCACCTGACAGTCCTTGGAGTACTGGACCTGGCCGGCGTCGGGGCTGTCGATACCCATGATGATTTTGAGCATGGTGGTTTTGCCGGCGCCGTTGGGTCCCACGAGCGCAAAGCGTTCGCCGGGGTTGATCTGAAAGGACGCGCCGCTAAAGAGGACGCGCGCGCCGAAGCTTTTTTCGATCTTGTCGACCAGGAGGATCATGGTGCCGCCTTTGACCTTGTGTGCCTATATGAAAAAAGGCCCCAACTTGCGTTGGAGCCTCATTCAATGCTCGGGTGGAGACGAGGGGGATCGAACCCCTGACCTCTTGACTGCCAGTCAAGCGCTCTCCCAGCTGAGCTACGCCCCCGTGCGAAGAAGTACTATACGGGAACTCGGACGGCGATGCAAGGAGAATTTTAGAAAAACTTTCGCCGTCGCGGCGCGGGGGCGCGGACCCGCACAGGATCGAGGGTCCGCGATGCCTGGCCATGCCCGCGGGGCGCGCCCTAAGGCGTGCGGTGCTGCCGCAGCCCGCCTTTCCGGCTCCAGCCCGGTCGCCCCCGGGGACCTCCCGCCATGAACGCGACCCAAGGCGTTTGGAAGTGGGCAAACAAGCTACTTGCAAGAAAATGTTGCCATGAAAAAGAAACAGGCCAGACAAATTGCCTGACCTGTTGAAAAACCTGGTGGGCCCTCCGGGATTCGAACCCAGAACCCAGGGATTATGAGTCCCCTGCGCTAACCGTTGCGCCAAGAGCCCTTTATATTAGTGGTTGCAAAGGCAATGGAGAAGTTCCATTTAGCGTGTCGTTGCACCACGACGTGAAATACTACCATGCGCGCAATGGTCATTCAACGCACGATCTTTTCGATCGGAAGGATCATGGTCCTGCCTTTGACCTTGTGTGCCTATATGAAAAAAGGCCCCAACTTGCGTTGGAGCCTCATTCAATGCTCGGGTGGAGACGAGGGGAATCGAACCCCTGACCTCTTGACTGCCAGTCAAGCGCTCTCCCAGCTGAGCTACGCCCCCGTGCGAAGAAGTACTATACGGGAACTCCTCCAAGGGTGCAAGAACAATTTTGAAGAAACTTTTTTGATCACACTCTCTGTGTCAAAAAGAAAAAGGCCAGAGGCTTATCACCTCTGACCTGTGCTTTTGATGGTGGGCGATACAAGATTCGAACTTGTGACCCCATCCGTGTGAAGGATATGCTCTACCCCTGAGCCAATCGCCCGTCGCCTTTCGGCAAAAGAGATACTAACATAGCAACGCGAGGATTACCAAGAACTTTTTGGCTTCGATTGTAAAATCGTATGCCAAACCGCTCCGGAGCAATCCGTGTTTACGGCATACTTGCAGCACAACGACCTGTTCCTACACTCGTCGTCAAAACCAGCAGCTAAACCAATTTTCATACGGCAAGACCTTCTCGTAATAGGTGTCGAAGATCTTGGGATGCTCGTACTCGTAAATCCCGCTGGACCACACCACCATTTATTGAAATGATTAAACCTTTTTATAGACTCGCGCCGAAACGCCCGCCGCGAACACAGTCAACCAATTGAGCCTCTTTATAAGAAAAAAAGCCTCCGGTTTTCCGAAGGCCTTTGCATTCACGATGGTGGAGACGAGGGGGATCGAACCCCTGACCTCTTGACTGCCAGTCAAGCGCTCTCCCAGCTGAGCTACGCCCCCGTGACGAGGAGATACTATAGGGGAATGTTTTGCTTGATGCAAGAGATTTTTGTTGAAACTTTTTCTTACGGGTTTTCCTGGGACGGGGCTGAATTGACTGATTTTGACTTCGGCAAAATCAGTCAATTAACCCACCGTCCCGATAAAACCCTCACGGTATAAAAAACCGATTGCGATGCCTTGGTGGACTTGAATCTTGGCCGTTTTCCTTACGACATTAGAGATGCCCGTGTCAGCTAACAGGCCTAGAGGGCTGTGATCCAGTTCCCACTCTAGGCCGTGTTCGCTTACTACTGTCCCAGGGGCTATGGCGATGATGGAGAAGGTTTTGCCCTCGGCGTCCTCGATGGTCCAGGTCTCGTCCTGGTGCAGGATTCTGGCCGTCACTTCGTCTTCTTCGCTCCAGACGGGTGCGTCCGCATAGCCTGCCAGTAGCCCTAACACAGACAGGGCCATGTCCGGGCGACCGCCGGTGGCGCAGGTCGCAACCACCTCGGCACCCGGCCAGCGACGGCGGACCGAATCGAGTGCAAGTGCCAAATCGGTATAGTCCTTGTAGGGGTCGTGGCGCTCTACCTCAAAGGCCTCGGCTGCATCGACCAACGCGCGACCGGTGTCGCTCACCGTGTCGGCATCTCCTACATACACGTCGCAACCTAGTCCCGAGCCCAGCAGCGCGTCGAGCCCGCGGTCCACGGCGACAACGTGGTCGCACTCCCCCGCTAGTCGACGCAGCAGATCCGCGCTCGCCACCACGGACGAGCCACAAACCACTAATACCTTACAAGCCACGGCCCTCGCCTAGCCCTCAAACGAAAGCACGCGGGCCAGGTCCAGGTCTTCATAGCTGTCGATAAAGATGTCGCAGTTGTCGCGAACCTCGTCGCGCTCCATACGGCCGTGCGGGTCATAAATGCCCACGCGCTTAAAGCCAGCAGTGCCAGAGCTCTTAAGGCCAAAGACGGCGTCCTCAAACACCCACGCGCGCTCAAACTGGTGCCCGTGGCGCTCCTCAAGGCGACGCAGCGCCAGCTCGTACACATCGGGGAACTGCTTGGAGCGGCCCGCCTCGCCCGTCGTGGTAATAAACTCCATATAGGCGTCGAGCCCCGCACCCGCGAGTGCGGACTGCACCAGCTCGACCGGCGTGGACGTGGCCACGCACAGAGCAATGCCGGCCAATTTCGCCTGCTCCAAAAACGCCAGGAGCCCCTCGCGCGGCGGCACCTTGGAGTAGCCATCGATCAGGATGTCGCTCAGCTCGCGATACAGCTCCTCGCCATTTTCGCCAATGCCCCACGTGTCGTGGTAGGCCTGGCACTCGTCCTCGAGCGACAAATGCTCAAACTGGGCAAAATCGTCGACCGTTACATCAATGCCGTGACGCCGCAATAGTTCGGGCTGGGCATAGGCCCAAACGGGGGTGCTATTTACCAGTGTGCCGTCGCAATCAAAAATAAAAGCAACATTAGAGGCGGCTGTGTGGTTCATTCGCAAACCTTTCAATGTCAAATGATAAACAACCTGCTAAAAACGTTTTACCAAACGTAAATCTAAAAATTTTGAAACCCTAATTGGTAAAACTGTCAAGAGTTTTACCATCGCAATTCTGTCAGTGGCATAAACATGGCGCTCACCGATTAAACGCCACCGTAAATCCACTTTCGTCCATAAAAATAACGGATAGGTGTTATTGTGGTTTTTGCCGAAAGTTCCACCGTGCACGCGAGGTGGGACGACTCATAGAGCTATCGCCGTCCCTTCGATTCGTGCAGCCTTGGACCTTTCGCATCTAGTCACCAAGGCAACACGCTGCCGCGTCATGATGGGATCAAACGTGAGCGATACAAAGCTAAAGCCAGCAACCAAAAAGCCCGCTACCCGTAAAGCCGCCCCGCACGCACCGGAGCTCACCAAGGACGATGTCTATCTGTTTGGCATTGGAATGTGGGAGCGCAGCTGGGAAAAGATGGGCGCGCATCCCGACACGCAGCAGCGCACGCGCGGCTGGCGTTTTTGCGTTTGGGCGCCCGACGTTAAGAGCGTCCACGTTATCGGTGAATTCAACAATTGGGACGAACAAGCCAACCCGCTGGTGCCCGTACACACGAGCGCTATCTGGGAAGGCTTTATTCCTGGCGCCGAGCAGGGCCAGCTCTATAAATACCTCATCGAGACCAACGAGGGCGAAAAGCTCTACAAGGCCGATCCGTACGCCTTTAAGGCCGAGTGCCCTCCGGGAACGGCGAGCGTGCTGTGGACCCTCGATGGCTACCAGTGGAACGACGCCGCGTGGCTCAAGCGCCGCGCCGGCCACAACCACATGTCGCAGCCGCTCAACATCTACGAGGTGCATATTGGCTCGTGGAAGCGCCACGGAGACGAGCCACAGGGCGAGCCGGACGAGTACGGCAACTACCCCGGTCCCATGGACCCCTTCCCTGCGCAGCGCGGCGAGTTTTACACCTACGACGACCTGTCGGTGGAGCTCGTGGACTACGTGCGCGATATGGGCTACACGCATATCGAGGTCATGCCGCTTATGGAGCACCCCTTCGATGGCTCCTGGGGCTACCAGACGACCGGATACTTTGCCGCCACGTCACGCTACGGCAACCCGCAGCAGCTCATGCACTTTATCGATGCGTGCCACGAGGCGGGCATCGGCGTGATCATGGACTGGGTGCCCGGCGGTTTTTGCGCCGACTCCCACGGCCTTGCCACCTTTAACGGCCACATGCTGTTTGAGCACGAGATTCACCCCAACTGGGGCACGCACAAGTTTGACTTCGCCCGCGGCGAGGTCCGCTCTTTCTTGGTCTCCAACGTGCTGTACTGGATCGAGAACTTCCATGTGGACGGCATTCGCATGGACGGCGTGTCCAGCATGCTGTACCTCAACTTTGGCATTGATGATCCTAGCCAAAAGAAGTTCAACAAGTACGGTACCGAGGAGGACCTGGACGCCAGCGCGTTTATCCGTCAGGTCAACTGCGCTGTTGAGGCGCACTACCCCGACGTGATGATGATGGCCGAGGAGTCCACCGCGTGGCCGCTTGTGACCTATCCGCCGCAGGACGGCGGCCTGGGCTTCCACTACAAGTGGGACATGGGCTGGATGAACGACACCCTGCACTACATGCAGACCGATTTTCCGTGGCGCCCCGGCAACCATGGCTTGCTCACGTTCTCCATCATGTACGCCTTTACCGAGAACTTTATCTGCCCGCTGAGCCATGACGAGGTCGTGCACGGCAAGTGCTCGCTCATCGGCCGCATGCCGGGTGACTGGTGGCGCCAGTTTGCCGGCCTGCGCACGCTCGCCTTCTACCAGATGACGCACCCCGGTGCCAAGCTCAACTTTATGGGCAACGAGATTGGCCAGTTTATCGAGTGGCGCTACTACGAATCTATTCAGTGGTTCTTGACCGAGCAGTATGAGACCCATGCACACCATCAGGCGTTCATTAAGGCGCTCAACCACCTGTATACCGCCGAGCCCGCCCTGTACGAGCGCGGCTACAATGACGACGGCTTTACCTGGATCGACGCGGACAACTCCAAGCAGTCCATCGTGAGCTTTGTGCGTCAGGGCGAAAACGTCGATGACGACCTCGTGATCCTGATCAACTTTGACCCGGCGGCCTACGAGAGCTTCCGTGTGGGCGTGCCGCGTGAGGGCGACTGGGAGGTCATCTTTGACTCCGACCGTCCCGAGTTTGGCGGCAGCGGCTATGCTGGCGAGGAGCCCTACACCTGCTCGAGCGAGCCCTATCCCTGGAACGGGCAGATGGACTCCATCGAGATTAAGGTGCCCAGCCTGGCAGGCGTGGTGCTTAAGCGTCGCGGCCCCAGCAGCTATAAGCCGCCCGTGGTCGAGGAGCCCAAGAAGGCGACCCTTAAGCGCACGTCCACGGTAAAGCCCAAGCCAGCGGCCGCCAAGAAGGCTCCGGCCAAGGCCAAGGCTAAGGCCGCCGCAAAGCCCGCTGCCAAGGCTACCGCGACCAAGAAGCCGGCTGCCAAAAAGGCCGCTACCAAAGCCAAGTCTGCTTCTGTTAAGTCGTCACCTAAGGATGCGTAACAAAGCCGTTACAGCTGTAATTACCCGTCCCAGCAGGGCGTAGGATACAAGTCACAACCGTTCCGGGAGAAACATCCCCGGGGGAAGGAACGTATGAATAAGATCTTCGACAACAAGCAGGAGTTTACCGAGCTCTATCGCGATGCCGTCATGAGCATTAGCGGCAAGAGTGTCGAGGCCGCCAGCGATCTGGATCGCTTTAACGCCCTGGCCAAGCTCGTGGCCGAGAAGGCCCGCACCGTTGCCACCAAGAGCGACGCCCGTGCGGCAGCCGAGGGCAAGAAGCGTGTGTACTACTTCTCGATTGAGTTTTTGATCGGCCGCCTGCTCGACAACTACCTGCTCAACTTTGGCGTGCGCGACATGGTCGCCGAGGCGCTCGACGATATGGGCCTTGACCTGTCCGTCATCGAGAGCCAGGAGCCCGATCCGGCGCTGGGCAACGGTGGCCTGGGTCGTCTGGCCGCATGCTTCCTGGATTCCATGGCAGCCGAGGGCATTGCCGGCTACGGCAACGGCATGCGCTACCGCTACGGCCTGTTTAAACAGGAGATCGTCAACGGCAGCCAGGTCGAAACCACCGACGAGTGGCTCACCAACGGCTATCCCTGGGAGGTCCGTCGTCAGGACAAGGCTGTGACCATTAAGTTTGGTGGCCGCGTCGAGGGCTTTGAGGAGAACGGCCGCACGTTCTATCGAACCGTGGACACGCAGGACATCCTGGCCGTCCCTTATGACATCCCCGTGGTGGGCTATGCCGGCGAGACCGTCAACAAGCTGCGCGTCTGGGCCGCTGAGCCGGTCGAGGAGCACTTCGATTTGGAGGCCTTCAACCGCGGCGACTACGCCCTGGCCGACGCCGAGCGCGCCGAGGCCGAGGCCATCAGCGCCATCCTCTACCCCAACGACGCCGGCGAGCACGGCCGTCTGCTTCGTCTGAAGCAGGAATACCTGTTTGTCTCGGCCGGCATCTATAGCCTGCTCGACACCTTTGAGAAGGAGCACGGCGCGAACTGGGAGCTGTTGCCGCAGTTTGTGGCCATCCACACCAACGATACGCACCCCGCCATGTGTGGCCCCGAGCTCATGCGCATCCTCATCGACGAGAAGAAGCTCGAGTGGGATGACGCCTGGAACATCGTGACGCAGGTCGTGAGTTACACCAACCACACCATCCTGCCCGAGGCCCTGGAGAAGTGGCCCATCGGCACGTTCTCTAAGCTCCTCCCCCGTGTGTACCAGATCATCGACGAAATCAGCCGTCGTTGGCATGAGTCGTTCGATACTACGCAGGAAGGCTGGCAGGAGCGCCTGCGCCAGACCGCTATCCTATGGGACGGCGAGGTTCGCATGGCCAACCTGTCCGTGATCTGCAGCCACAGCGTCAACGGCGTGGCCAAGATTCACTCCGATATCATTAAGAACAATGTGCTCAAGGACTTCTATGCCCTGACGCCCGAGAAGTTCAACAACAAGACCAACGGCATCTCGCACCGTCGCTTCTTTGCCGAGGCCAACCCCACCTACGCCAAGCTCGTGACCGAGGCCATTGGCGACGGCTGGCTGAAGGACGCCTTTGAGCTTGAGAAACTTAAAGGTTTCCAGAACGACACCGAGTTCCTGAAGGCCGTGGGTGCCTCCAAGCGCACCAATAAGGAGCGTCTTGCCGCCTACGTTAAGGCAGAGACCGGTCTGGTTATAGACCCCAACACCGTCTTCGATGTTCAGGTAAAGCGTTTCCATGCCTACAAGCGCCAGCTCATGAACATCATGAAGGTGATGGACATCTACAACCGTCGCATCGCCAATCCCAACTTCCACGTGACACCGACGACCTTTATCTTTAGCGGCAAGGCTGCCTCGAGCTACACCTTTGCCAAGGAGACCATCCGCCTGATCAACTCGGTGGCTGAGGTCATCAACAACGACCCGCGCGTCAACGAAGTCATGAAGGTCTGCTTTATCCCCAACTTCCGCGTGAGCAACGCACAGCTCATCTACCCTGCCGCCGAGATTTCGGAGCAGATTTCCACAGCTGGCAAGGAGGCCTCGGGCACGTCCAACATGAAGCTCATGATGAACGGCGCCATTACGCTGGGCACCCTCGACGGCGCCAACATCGAAATCGCCGATTTGGCCGGCCGCGAGAACGAGGCGATCTTTGGCCTGACCGCTCCCGAGGTCGAGCAGCTCTGGGCATCGAACAGCTACTTTGCGTGGGATACGCTCAACAATGATCGCGAACGTCTGGGCCGCGTGATGGATGAGCTCAAGGACAACACGTTTGCCGGCCTTTCGGGCAACTTTGAGAGCATCTACAACGAGCTTATGAACAACAACGACCCCGACCTGGTTATGGCAGACTTCCGCAGCTACGTGGATGCATGGGAGAAGCTCACGGGCAGCTATGGCGACCAGGAGACCTGGAACCGCAAGGCCCTGCTCAACACCGCCTCGAGCGGCTGGTTCTCGAGCGACCGCACCATTCGCGAGTACCGCGACGAGATCTGGCACGCTTAAAGGCCGCGAGTTCCCTTTGCCGCACGGCATTACTCGACGGGCGCGACCGAGCGCCGCGCCCGTCGCTAATGGGTTTAGGAACATCGATGACAGAAGGAGAAATCGATGAGTAAGAAAGAATGCATCGCGATGCTCCTCGCAGGAGGACAGGGCAGTCGATTGGGGGCACTCACCCAAAAGATCGCTAAGCCGGCGGTTAGCTTTGGTGGCAAGTTCCGCATTATCGACTTTTCGCTGTCCAACTGCTCCAATTCGGGCATCGACACGGTGGGCGTTCTGACGCAGTATCGTCCCTATCTGCTGCATGCCTACGTGGGCTCTGGCGAGGCGTGGGATCTGGACAGCCGCGACGGTGGCGTGTCGATCCTGCCGCCGTTCGAGACGCAAAACGGCGGCGCATGGTATGCGGGCACGGCCGACGCCATCACGCAGAACCTCAACTACATCAAGTCCAACGACCCCAAGTACGTCCTGATTCTTTCGGGCGATCATCTGTATCGCATGGACTACCGCAAGATGCTCAAGACGCACATTGAGAACAACGCCGACCTCACGGTGAGCGTTATGCCCGTGCCGTGGGAGGAGGCCAGCCGCTTTGGCATCCTGACCACCGACCCCGAGGACGGCCGCATCACCAAGTTTACGGAGAAGCCCGAGAAGCCCGATTCGAACCTCGCGTCCATGGGCATCTACATCTTCTCGGCCGACGTGCTGATCAAGGCGCTCGAGGAGGACGCTCTGGACCAGCGCTCGAGCCACGACTTTGGCAAGGACATCATCCCCAAGCTGCTCGGCGAGAACAAGCGCCTGTACAGCTACGAGTTCCACGGCTTTTGGAAGGATGTTGGCACCATCGCCAGCTTCCACGAGACCTCGATGGACCTGCTGGGCAACAACCCCGAGTTCGATCTGTTTGACAAGAGCTTCCCCATTATGTCCAACATCACCACGCGTCCGCCGCACTACATTGGCCCGGACGGTCGCCTGGACGACTGCCTGGTCTCCAATGGCTGCAAGATCTACGGCACCGCTCGCCACTCGATCCTTTCGACCGATGTCATCATCGAGGAGCGCGCCGTGGTCGAGGACTCCGTGCTGCTGCCGGGTGCGCACGTTAAGAGCGGCGCGCACATTTGCCGCGCTATTTTGGGCGAGAACTCCACGGTCGAAGAGGGCGTGAAGCTCGGCTCTGTCGATACCACCAAGGATACGGCCGTCGTTGGAAATGACGTCGTTGTCGGGAAGGGGGAATGATCCGATGATCAATCGCAAGGCCATCGGCTATATCACCGCTAACTACTCTTCGACCTACGGCAGCGTGCTGCTCAAGGATCGCCCCATCGCGTCCGTTCCGTTTTTGGGCCGCTACCGCCTGATCGACTTTCCGCTGTCCAACATGATGAATGCCGGCATTAAGACCGTAGGCGTTGTCATGCCGGGCAACTACCGCTCGCTGATCGACCACGTGGGCTCGGGCAAGGACTGGGGCCTGGACCGCAAGAACGGCGGCCTGTTCATGGTGCCCGGCAACGCGTATGGCACCACCAAGGGCGGCATGCGCTTCTTGCTCCGCGACATCATCTCCAACAAGACGCTGTTCCAGCGCTCGGACAAGCCCTATGTTGTGATGATGGGCACCAACGTCATCTTTAACATGGACCTCAACACCATCATCGAGGCGCACGAGAAATCCGGTGCCCAGATGACCGTGGTGTACTGCAAGGCCACGCACAACGTCGAAGACGAGACCAAGCTCGATATCAACGAGAACGGCCGCCTGACGGGCGTAAGCGCCGGCGTCGCGTACGGCGACAACGCCTCTATGGACTGCTGCATCGTCAACCGCGAGACGCTGCTCGAGATTATCGACCACTACCAGGCCGCCGACTATCTGGACCTGCTCGAGGCACTCCAGGGCGACTTTGGCAACATCGACGTGTGCAGCTACAAGTACAAGGGCGAGGTCGTGGGCGTGTTTAGCGAGAAGTCGCTGTATCGCCGCAGCATGGACCTGCTCGACCAGACCGTGGCCGATCGGCTCTTTGACCCCGAGCGCCCGATCCTGACCAAGGCCCACGACGTGCCGCCTTCGCGTTACGCGACCGGCAGCCACGCCTGCAACTCGATCATCTCGGCCGGCTGCATCATCAAGGGCACCGTGCGCAACTCGATCCTGTCGCGCGGCGTTGTGATCGAGGAAGGCGCCTCGGTGACCAACTCGATCATCAACCAGAGCTGCATCATCAAGAGCGGCGCCCGTGTTGAGAACGCCATCCTGGACAAGAACAACGTGGTTCCCACCAACACCGAGCTTCGCGGTACGCCCGAGAACATCCTGGTGCTGGGCAAGGCTCCGTTAACTTCCGATACCACCATCGCTCGTTAACGTTGGCACCACATAATCGCACGTAACTTGTAGAATAGTCGCCCGGTTAGCGCCAGGCGACTATTCTCGAATTGCAACATGGGAGACAAAATGGCACAAACCAGCAAAAAGATGCAGATCGTGTTTGCCTCGGCAGAGTGCGCGCCGTTTGTTAAGACCGGCGGCTTGGGTGACGTGGCGGGCTCGCTGCCTGCGGCACTTGTGCGCGCTGGCGCCGAAGTCATTGTGATGGTGCCCAAGTACGCCACCATCAAGGACGAGTACAAGGCGCAGATGGAGCACTTTGCCGACTTTTACGTGAGCCTGAGCTGGCGCAACGAGTACTGCGGGTTGGAGAAGCTCGAGCACGACGGCGTCACCTATATGTTCGTGGACAACGAGCACTACTTTGCGCGCGACTATCCCTACGGCTTCTTTGACGACGGCGAGCGCTTCGCGTTTTTCTCCAAGGCCATCACCGAGAGCCTGCAGCACCTGCCCGAAGGCTTTGAGTGCGACATCCTGCACTGCAACGACTGGCAGACGGCGCTGGCGCCCGTGTTCTTGCGAGAGTTCTACCAAGGCCTGCCGCTGTACGACCGCGTCAAGACCGTGTTCTCGATCCACAATGTGGCGTTCCAGGGTCAGTTTAGCGACACCGTGATGGAAGACATACTGGGTATGGCGCATATTCCGGCAGCCGCCACGCAGTTGCGCTGTGACGCCTGCAGCATTAACTATATGCTGGGCGCGCTGCACTATGCCGATGCCATCACCACGGTGAGCCCCACCTATGCGAGCGAGATCCAGACGCCCGAGTTTGGCGAGGGCCTGGACGGCGTGCTGCGCGAGCGTTCGTACGCTCTGCAGGGTATCCTCAACGGCATTGACGTTGTGGGTTTTGATCCGGCGACCGACAAGCGCATTGCCGCCAACTACACGGTTGATGACCGTGCGGGGAAGGCCGTATGCAAGGCCAAGCTGCAGGAGGAGTTGGGGCTCGAGATTCGCGACGACCGCCCGCTTATGGTGATGGTCACGCGCCTGACGCGACAGAAGGGCATGGACCTGGTCATGTACGCGCTCGACCGCATCCTGTCCGGTGGCGTTCAGGTGGCCGTGCTGGGTACCGGCGACCGCGACTACGAGGACGGCCTGCGCTACTTCCAGGGCAAATACCCCGGCACCATGGCGGCGCGTATCGAGTTTGACCCGGCGCTTTCGCAGCGCATGTACGCCGCCGCCGATATGTTCCTGATGCCCTCGAAGTTTGAGCCCTGTGGCCTGTCGCAGATCATCGCCATGCGCTACGGCACCCTGCCCATTGTGCGCGAGACCGGTGGCCTGAAGGACACCGTGCAACCGTACAACGAGTTTACCGGCGAGGGCACGGGCTTCTCATTTAGTCACTTTAACGGCGACGAGATGGGCGACGCGGTGTTCCGCGCGGCTCGCCTGTTCTGGGATAACCGCGAGGCCTGGAATCAGCTGGTCACGCAGGCCATGAGCCAGGACTTTAGCTGGACACGTTCGGCCGATAAGTATCTGGACCTGTACTTCTTTATGCACCCGGAGATTGAGAGGCCGGTGGCAGTGGAGGCTGCTGCGGCTGTGGAGGAGCCGGTGGCTGTGGAGGCTGCTGCGGCTGTGGAGGAGCCGGTTGCCGCTGAGGCCGAGCCTGCGGCACCCGTTAAGGAGCCCGCTGCTGCCGAGGCCGAGCCTGCGGCACCCGTTAAGGAGCCCGCTGCTGCCGAGGCCGAGCCTGCGGCACCCGTTAAGGAGCCCGCTGCTGCCGAGGAGCCCAAGTCCGAGGAGAAGCCGGCTGACGACGGCGAGGTAAAGCCCACGGCGAAGCCTGCCGCCAAGAAGACGACGACCCGCAAGACGACGGCTAAGAAGGCCACGACCACGAAGGCCGCTACGAGCAAAACCACCGCTGCCAAGGCGACCACCACGCGCAAGCGTACGACCGCCGCTGCCAAGAAGGCCGTCGAAGCCGAGGCCGCTCCCGAGGTAAAGGCCGAGGCCACCGCTGAGGCTACCACTGCCGAGGCTAAGACCGCGGCAAAGGCTCCGGCCAAGACCGCTGCCAAGAAGACGACCGCGACCAAGACCGCGACCGCCAAGAAGGCCACGGCTACAAAGTCGCCGGCGACCAAGGCTGCTACGACGAAGACCGCCGCGAAGACGGCCCCGAAGGCTGCTGCAAAGCCCGCCGTCAAGGTTGAGGAGGCACCCTCCGAGCCCAAGGCCGAGGCTGCTGTCGAGGCAAAGCCGGCCGCCAAGACCACCACACGCAAGCGCGCCACGACAACGGCCAAAAAGGCTACGACCAAGACAGCCGCTCCCAAGGCAGAGGCTAAAGCCAAGGACAAACCCGCAGTAAAGGCCGAGCCGGAACCGAAGGCCGCCGAGGTCAAGACCGCTCCAGAGGCTACTGCAAAGACCGAACCCGCCAAGAAGGCCCCGGTCTCCCCCGCCGCTCCAGCCGAGGAAAAGGCTCCGACCAAGAAGACCTCCGTCCGCAAGGCAACGGCCACTCGCAAGCGCCGCTAGTCCGGACGATCTAAAACCTAAAAAACCCTAAACAAGGGGCGCTCCAACCGGGCGCCCCTTCTCTGTAGATAGTTGGTAAAACGATTTTCTAGGACAACCGTTCGCCGATAGTGAGCGACTGTAGTTTATACAACTAAAGTGCAACGGATATACTTATGCACTGTGCGTTAAGCCCATGACCAGCTGGCCATGATTGTATAGAACTGGACCGTACTATGAGATTGATACACAACAGCCGCCTGACGCAGTTTCGCACTCCTTTTGGCGCTGTGACCACTGGAACTTCCGTTTCGCTTTCGGTGATTTTGGAGGATGCCGACCCCAACCAGGCAACGCTCACCCTGCGCACCTGGGTCGACGGCATCGGAGAGACCTTGATCCCCATGGAGCACAAGGGCGATGGCATCTTTACCGGTGAGCTCAACTGCGCCGAGCCCTGTCTTGTATGGTACAGCTTTATATGCAATATCGAAGGCCAGCCCGAGGTCCGCTTGGGTGCGCCGCAGGGTCGCACCGGCGGCGAGGGCGTTGTATACGACTACGCCGAGGTTCCGTCCTTCCAGATTACCGTCTACAAGCACCGCGAGAACCGTCCCACCTGGTACGAGCACGGCATGGTCTACCAGATTTTCCCCGACCGCTACGCCCGCGACGAAAACTGGCGCGAACGCACGCTGGCCGAGGTCGAAAAACCGCGTAAGGGAATCCAGCGTCGCATGGTCGAGGACTGGAACGAGCCGCCCGTGTACGAGCGTGCCGAAGACGGCTCCATCAAGACTTGGGATTTTTACGGCGGCTCTCTCAAGGGTATCCAAAATGACCTGCCCCGCATCGCCGAGCTGGGCTTTACGGCCATCTACCTCAACCCGATCTTTGAGGCCGCGAGCAACCACCGCTACGACACGGCCGATTACACCAAGATCGACCCGATTCTGGGAACCGAGCAGGACTTTACGGAGCTATGCGAGGCGGCCGAGAAGCTCGGCATTTCCATCATCCTGGACGGCGTCTTCAACCATACGGGCGACGACTCGATCTACTTTAACCGCTACGGCAACTATCCCGGCGTCGGCGCGTGGCAGAGCGAGGACTCCCCGTGGCGCGATGCGTTTACCTTCCACGAGGACGGCACGTATGACTGCTGGTGGGGCGTGAGCAATATGCCCGCCCTCAACGAGAATTCCGAGCTCGTGCGTAAAAAGCTTCTGGGCAAGGACGGCGTCATTCGCAAATGGCTGCGCGCCGGTGCCCACGGCTGGCGACTCGATGTGGCCGACGAGCTTTCCGATGACTTCCTGGCCGATATCAAGGCCGCCGTGCTCGAAGAGAAGCCCGATGCGCTGCTGCTCGGCGAAGTCTGGGAGGACGCCTCCAACAAGATCAGCTATGGCCATCTGCGCCGTTATCTGCAGGGCTCCGAACTCGATTCCGCCATGGACTACCCCTTCCGCGACATGGTCATCGGCTTTTTGATGGGCTACAGAGATGCCTATCAGGCTGCCGAGGACATCGAGACACTGCGCGAGAACTACCCGCGCGAGGCACTGGCCTGCGCGCTCAATCTGCTTTCGAGCCACGACCGTCCGCGCATTATCTCGGTGCTCGGCGGTGGTCCCGACGAGTCGCAGCTACCCGAGAGCGAGCGTAGCAAATGGCGCTTGGACGAGAACTCCATGGACCTGGCCAAGAGGCGCTTTTGGTTGGCGACGCTCATGCAGATGACCTTCCCCGGCGTGCCCTCGATCTATTATGGCGATGAGTACGGCCTGGAGGGCCTCACCGATCCGGGCAACCGCCGTACCCTGCCGACAAAGGACCAGCTCCACGATTTCGATACGTTGGCCATCGTGAAGAACGCATCCGCCCTGCGCCGCGCGTTGCCTTTTATGGTTGACGGCGAGATCAAGGCCTTCGCGCTTAACGACGACGTCCTAGCCTACACCCGCACGGGCAAAGACGGCGAGGCTGCGACTGTTATCGTCAATCGCAGCCTGCGCAATTCGCACCGCGTGACGATTCCGGCGCTCGGTGAATGCGCGAGTGACGTGATCAGCGGCCACGAGTGCGAGATCCACAACGGCACGGTCACGCTCGACCTGTACCCGCTAGGCTCTTCGATCATCTATCACCATGCCGAGAGGCGCCTGCAAGAGCCGCTCGATCATGGCGCGGGCGTCGTGTGCCACATTACCTCGGTGCCGACTGACGATGGCAAGCCGGGTACGATCGGCGCACCCACGCGCCGCTTTATCGACCACCTGGCCGCCATGGGCATGCGCTACTGGCAGGTCCTGCCCGTCAACCCGACGGATTTCTTCCGCTCCCCCTATGCCGGACCCTCGGCTTTTGCGGGTAACATCGACCTGCTGCCCGAGAGTCACGAGGAGCTGGCCGCCGACTTCGCTTCTTGGAAGGCCCACGGTGGCGAAGATGCCGACCCGCTGTACACCGCGTTTAAACATCGCAATGCCGATTGGCTCGAGAAGTACTGCGTCTACATGGCCGTTAAGAAATACTTTGAGGGCGAGTCGCGCCACAATTGGCCGGCAGATGTCGCGCGCTACAACGAGCATCTGATCGACGACAAGCGCTTCCACGACGAGGCCGAGCTTCAGGCGTACATGCAGTACCGCTTTGACCTGGCTTGGTGCGAGCTCATGAACTATGCGCACAAGAAGGGCATCGAGGTCATCGGCGATATCCCGATGTATGTATCGGACGATTCGGCAGATGCGTGGAGCGAGCCCGAGAACTTCTGGCTGTCCGATACCGGCAAGGCAATCGAGATCTCCGGTGCGCCGCCCGACAACTTTGCGCCCGAAGGCCAGGTGTGGGGAAACCCCACCTTCCGCTGGGATCACATGAAGGAGAGCGGCTATCGCTGGTGGCTCGATCGCCTGCGCCGAGCGTTCGCGCTCTACGACCGCGTGCGCCTGGACCACTTCCTGGGCTTCCACAACTACTTTAGCATTCCCGCTGGCAAAGCCTGTGCCGACGGCCGCTGGCTTGCTGGTCCGGGCAAGGACCTGTTCCAGACCGCCTACGACGAGCTGGGTCCGCTCAATTTTATTGCCGAGGATCTGGGCTATCTGACGCCTGGCGTTCGAGCTATGGCTTCGACCTGCGGTTTTCCCGGCATGGACGTACTGGAGTTTAGTGACTACGACGTTCGCTGCGGAATTCATCCCACGCCGGGCAAAATCCTGTACACCTCGACGCACGACACTTCGACACTCGCTGGCTGGTGCACGCGCTCCTTTGCAGGCGGCGACGAGACGAGCGGTGCTGAGGTGGCGGCCAAGCTGATGGGCGACGCGCTCGCAAGCGACGCCCCCCTGGTGATGATGCCGCTGCAGGATGTGCTGGGGCTGGGGGACGACGCACGTATGAACGTGCCGGGTGTAGCCACAGGCAACTGGACGTGGCAGGCACAAGAGGCAGACGTTGCGGAGGCCGAAGGGAAAACTGCGAAGCTCCTGCGCAGCACCCATAGATTCTGGGGCGAAGCGTGATAAAACCCTCGATATGGGGTACAGTTACAGCTGTTTGAATTTTTGCGGGCAGAGCGATCTGCCCGCTTTGTGCTGAAAAGGAAGTATTATGGCGCGCTACGAATATAAGTGCACGAGCTGCGGCAACGTTTTTGAGGTTGAGCACCCCATGTCCGAGACTCCCGAGGTCGTATGCCCCAGCTGCGGCGCCCCGGCATCCAAGACGTTCTCGGCCAGCGGCATTAAGTTCGACGGCAGCGGTTTCTACAACACCGACCAGCGCAGTGGCGGGTCCAGCACCAGCGCCACCAGTGGCTGCTGCGCCGACTGCCCACATAACCACTAGCGACAAGCGACCCCGCGTTCAAGCCCGATCGCGGGGTCGAATTTTTCAGGAATGTCCCACGCCCCGGCGACTGGTCTGGGGTTGCGCCACAAAAACGGCCTATCTACTACGTTTGACCCGTATGGTCCGAGCACACCTGCGTTTTTACAAAATCGACGAGCCGTCTACCTGCGGTTTTGATTTCGCTAAATTTGGCATGGTTGAGGGTAATGGGTTTAATGTAGTAGATAGGCCCATTTCGTGGCAAGCGGATCATCTTGAAACGTAGGGTAGCTTATTTGGGACGGGGCTTTTTTAGCTGCCCCAGCTGATAACGCAAATGTTTGGCCGACTGGCGGCCAGGGCAGCTAAAAAAGCCCCGTCCCAAATTAGCTACCCTTGGAATCCGTTTTACTTGTGGACCAGTCTGGCGCAGAAGTGGCCGTCGTAGGAATCGGCGTTTGCGGGGACGCTTTGGAAAAGTCCACGGTCGTTCTGGCGTACCGATACGAGTTTCTTGGCCTGGGCGAACTCGGGTAGCTGCAGAATCTGCGCCTCGGAGAGCGGCGCCACGGTAAAGCCGGCGCCCTCGGGAGAGGCTAGGAAGGCATCAACGACCTGCGTGTTCTCCTCGTCGAAGACCGAGCAGGTGGCATAGATAAGCTCACCGCCGGCAGCCACGCGCGCGGCTGCTTCCTTGAGCATCGTCAGCTGCAGGCGGGGCAGCTCAGTCGTAACGTCGCCCTCGGCAAGGCGCCAGGGAATCTCGGGATGACGGCGCATGGTGCCGGTGCCCGAGCACGGAGCATCGATAAACACCGTGTCGAACAGGGCAGGCTCGCCAAGCATCGCGTCAAAGGACGTGAGGACCTCATTGAGCTCGCAGGCATCGCCCGACACCGTACGAACACCCGTAATACCCGCCTTATGCAGACGTGCGAGATTCTGGTCGCACTTGCGGTCGTGCAAATCGAGTGCGGTGTGCTGACGGTCGTAACCGGCACGTTTGGCCTGGCACATCATCACATAGGTCTTAGTGCCACGACCGGCGCCAATCTCTAGACAACGCCCGGGACGGGTCGCTGCGGTAGCGATGAGCTGGGCGTTAAGGTCCGAGGCCACGGCAGCTGCGCGCTCAAACACACCCGACGCAACCGTGGCCTGCGCGTCGACCGGCGCATGGCAACCCGGGAACACGGGTGCCACAAGCTGCGAAATGTACGGATCGGGTTTGGTTGCAAAGGCATTCTCGTGCAAAGCCAGCGGCGCGGGCGCCAAATTGCCGGCAAAGCCGAGCGCGCCCTCGGGTGTATCGAACGACGCCATAATGCGAGCGCACAGCCAGCGCGGCATGCCCATCAAGCGAGATAGGCGAACCAAACGGCGCTCGGACTCATCGGCATCCGTCGCAGCGGCAAAGTCCTCGATGTTGTTCGCAACCTTATGCAGCACGGCGTTCGCCAGACCGGCGGCAGACTTAGCACCGCTGCGCACGAGCTCAACGCCCTGACTCACCGCAACGCGACCCGGGGTATGCAGGTAGAGCATCTCGAAGGCCGAGATACGAAGTGCCATGCGCACACGAGGCGCGACCTTTTTGGGCTTATCGAAAAACTGGTCGAGCAGCTCATCCAAAATGCCCTGGGTGGCTGCAACGCCCAGTGCCAAACGAGCGGCGAAAGCAGAATCGCGCTGGTCAATGGCCTTGGCCGAGGCGCGGGACGAGAGCACGTCGCGCGCGTACATGCCGCGGCGATCGGCCTCCATCAAAACATCGAGCGCGAGCTTGCGCGCGGGGGAAAGCTTACTCATGACAAAACACCCCACGAAAGATCCGCACCCTGCAGGCCGGCAGCCCAGGCAGAAGCAGCCATAGCACGCTTACCATCGGGCTTAACCTCGAGCAGTTCGACCGCGCCATCGGACAGGCCCAGGTAGACGCGCTTGGCCCGAACGGCGACGAGCCCCTCGCCAAGCGATACATCTGCCGGCGCGGCATCGAGGACGCGCACGGTCTTGCCGGCAATCACGCAGCGAGCGGGAGCGGTGTCGGAAGAGGCAAGCACATGACGCACGCAATCAAGCACCCCCATCTGCGGATGCAGACGCATCTCCTGCTTGGAAATCTTGGCAGCATGCGTGACAAGGAACTCATCCTGCTCAGTCCAAACAGCCGAGCCATCAGCAAGCAAGGGAAGCGTATCGGCAAGCAACTTACCGCCCAGCTCACCAAGCTCCATGGTCAATGCCTCGGCATGTTTACCGGCAACCGAGGTCGACACCTGCGCGCAATAAGCGCCCGTATCCACGCCATGCCCAATGCGCATAATGGAAACGCCGGCAACCTCGTCACCAGCAAGAATGGCACGCTGAATGGGAGCAGCGCCACGCCAACGGGGCAGCAGCGAAGCATGAACATTCACAATACCGAGCGGCGCCATATGCAGCACCTCATCGGGCAAAATGCAGCCATAGGCAGCCACACAGAAAATATCGGCATCAGCAGCCTTAAGGCGATCAATAACATCCGGCGTCATACGATTTGCCTCAACAACGGGCAGACCAAGCTCAAGCGCCTTGGCCTTAACAGGAGACGGCTCCAGCTTTTTACCACGCCCGCGAACAGCATCGGGACGCGTAATTACCAGCGTAATCTCATTCCCAGCCTCAACAAGCGAAGTCAGCGACGGCACCGCAAAATCGGGCGTACCCATAAACACAATACGCATAAAGAACGTCTCCCCTCAAACAAAACCGAGACGGCTACAAATACCAGCGGAAAGCCAAGTCGCCAGCCCATCCGCAATAACAATTCAACAAGAACAAATATACCCAAAACCAAAGAAAGAGCCGCAATAAAAGCAGCTCTTCCAACAAAGCAATTATCAGCGAAGACGCCCCTCCCTGGCCCGACGGCACCCGGGCGAAAAGGAGCACGAAAACGCAGTCCCCTTCCGCCGCAGGGCTTAGGTTGTTGCTCCACGCGCAGTTCCGCACGAGCCGAAGAGCACTTAATGTGCTCTTCGTGCGAGCAGGACTGTTTGAGCATGGAGCAAAACCTAAGCCCTGCGGCGGAAGGGGACGGTGGGACCTACTCCGTCTCGCCCGGTCGAGCGCCGCGGGCCAGGGCGTCCTGGTACTCCTTGACGGCCTTGATGCGCTGCATCGGCTTGAGTCGCTCGAACATGGTGTTGCCGTGCAGGTGATCGATCTCGTGCTGCAGGCACACGCAGAACAGGTCACCCGAGGCCTCATAGCGAATCAGGTTGGCGTCCAGATCGTATGCCTCGACAACGACATGGTCGGGACGCTCGATCTCGCAGCTAATGCCGGGGATGGAAAGACAGCCCTCGCTAAACGGCACCAGATGGTCACTCTGCTCAACAATGACAGGGTTGATGAGCACGTAGGGGTCATAGTCGTTCTTGTCGGTGTAGTCGCAGTCGATGGTGACGAGCTGGATGAGCTCGCCGATCTGCGGGGCGGCCAGGCCGCAACCGCCGTTGTCGAACATCATCTTCTTCATCTTCTCGGCAAGCGCCTCGATCGCCGGGGTGATCTCCTCGATAACGGCGCACTCCTGGCGCAGACGAGGGTCGGGCGAAAGTACGATTCCGTTGGCTTCCATGGCCATCCTTTCGGGTTGTTACATCAAATCATAGGCGTCGACGTCAACGCTCACGCTCACGCCGCGCACGGAGCCCACCTCTTTGAGGCAGGCGTCGATATCATCAGAGACATGGTACCCTACCGGCGACTTTACAAGCAGATGGAAGCGGTAACGGTCTTTGGCTCTCTCGATTACACACGAAGCCGGGCCCAGCACCTGGGGCACGGCGCTTCCGGCCCGCAAAAAGTCGGGCGCGGCGGCATGCCAGCGGCGCTTGAGGAGCTTTGCGATGCGCCCAATGTAGTCCTGCGCATTATCACGATTCGCCGACCACACCAAAATGTTGACAAGACGCACGAAAGGCGGGTATAGCGCGTCGCGGCGCTGGTTCAGGTCGTAGTCGGTAAAGATCGAACGATCGTGCTCTGCGACGGCGCGAATGACCGGGTCCTCGGGCAGATACGTCTGGATGACAACCTCGCCGGGACGATCGCCGCGGCCGGCGCGACCGGCGACCTGTTCCAGCAAATCGTAGGCGCGCTCCCCCGCCCTAAAATCGGGCAGCTTTAGCGCAAAGTCGGCATTGACCACGCCCACGAGCGTGACCTCGGGAAAATCGAGGCCCTTGGCAATCATCTGGGTACCCAGCAGCACCGCGCAATCGGCGGCATCGAACTGCTCGAGTAGTTTTTTGTGCGCATCCTTGCCGCGTGTGGAATCGGCGTCCATGCGAATGATGGCGACATCCTCGGGCAGTATCTGGTGTAGGGCGTCCTCGATCTGCTGCGTACCCAGGCCCATTTTTGCCAGGTAGCGGCTGCCGCACTTGGGACAACGACTCGTGGGCGCCGGATAGGGCTGCACGCGCCAGGAAGATCCGCAGGTGTGGCACTGCAGTGTGTGCGTGCGCTCGTGGTATGTGAGCGCGGTAGAACAGTGGTTGCAGGTGGGGACGCAGCCGCACTCACGGCACATCAAAAACGGCGCAAAACCGCGGCGGTTGTGCAGCAGTACGGCCTTCTCGCGGCGCTCGACCACACGCTCCAGGCCTTCCATCAGCGGTTTAGAGAACATGGAGCGGCTGCCGTGCGCGAACTCGCGGCGCAGATCGGCAATGCGTACCGTGGGCAGCACGGCGTGTCCCGGGCGCTCGGGCATCTCGACGCGCGTCCAGGTGGCACCGTTGTACATACCGCGGCAACAGCGGTCGAGAGCCTCGGCCGAGGGCGTGGCGGAGCCCAACACGAGCGGGCACCGATAGCGGCGCGCCATCTCGGCAGCCACCTCGCGCGCATGGTAGCGCGGGCTGGAGCCCTGCTTGTAGCTGGTCTCGTGCTCCTCGTCGATGATGATGAGGCCAAGATCGCTGAGCGGGCAAAAGAGCGCCGAGCGGGCGCCCACGACCACGCGCGCGGCACCGCTGGCAACCATATCCCACTGGTCCAGACGCTCGCCGGCCGAAAGACGCGAGTGGAAGACCGCGACCGTCTCGCCAAAGCGCGAGCGGAAGCGGCCGACGGTCTGGGCCGTCAGCGAGATCTCGGGCACGAGCACGCAGGCCGAACGGCCGGCAGCCAGCACGCGCTCAATCGCCGAGAGGTAAACCTCGGTTTTGCCGGAACCGGTGACGCCATCGACAAGGACCACGTCGCCATGGGCATCAAGGCGGGCGCGTTCAATCTGGGCGAGCGCCTGCTGCTGGCCGTTGGTGAGAGAAACCGGCGCCTTGCCGCTTGCCGAGGACAACGTGGTCTGCTCGCTACACCCACGCCAGGCGCGGCGCTCCTCCACCACCACGACGCCGCGTTTTTCGAGCGCTTTAATGGTTGCCGACATGCTGTTGTAGAGCAGGTTGAGGTCGCGCGTCGTGACCGGGCCGCATTGGAGCGCGTCGATGAGCTGACGCTGACGGACCGCTGTCTTGGGCGGCGTGTAGTCGAATCCCTCGGGCGTGAGCATGACCCAACGATTTTGGATGGGTTTTACGGCGGGGCGCTCAACGGTCCACACGCCGTCATCGCCCTTCACGACACGCGGGCTGCCGCCCGGAGGCAAGAACAGACGCAGGCACTCGGAAAGCGTCGCGACGTACTCGTGGCTCATCCAGCGCGCAATGCGTGCAGCCTCGGCGGTAAAGAGCGGCTTGCTGAGGATGGCCTCGATGGGCTTGATGCGCAAGGGGTCGAGGGCGTCGTTGCCTTGCAGGTTGCCCAGCTCGGGCGCGATATCGACGATATAGCCCGCGGCCGCACGGTTGCCAAAGTGGACCAGGACCGTGGACCCGATCTGGGCATCGTTGGCAAGGGACTGCGGGATGCCGTAGTCGAATGGCTCGGAGAGCGCACGGGTCGGGATGTCGAGGACCACGCTCGCGTAGGCGGAGACGGGTTCGGGTGCGGGCTCGGGCTGCGCCGGGGCGGCGGCAGGGGCCGTGGACCTCGGAGCTTCCTTAGGTTCCGGCGAACCAAACAGCGACAGTTGCTCGGCCATGGTCTCTGCACCTCCCATCCCATACGTCTTTAGAAACAAGAGCCCCGCTCGGGTGAACGGGGCTCGGATACATGCGTTTACGCAGCTGCTACAGCGCCATCGTGCGGGCGCGGTCGATGCGCGCCAAGCAGTCGTCGCGACCGACGAGCGCCATGGTCTCGCCCAGCGGGGGGCTCACCATGTTACCGCAGACGGCGACGCGCACAGCTTGGAACACCACGCGCTTCTTGAGGTCCATCTGCTCGGGCAGCGGCTCAAGCGCGGCGTCGATGTTGGCAGCCGTCCACTCATCCACGCCCTCGAGCGCGGCCTTGGCGGCATCCAGAATGGCGCCCATGCCTTCCTTGGCCAAACCCTTGTTGACAGACTTCTCGTCATACTCGAGCGTCTCGGCCGTGGCAAAGATGGGAGCGGCGACGGTCACGGCGTCGGCCGGCATCTTGGTGCGGGGCTTGACGATGGCGGCAAGCGCGTCGATCCAGTCCTCGCCGTACTCGATGTTACCCTCGATCATACCGGCCTCGTGCAGCTCGGGGACCATGATCTCGTCGGCAAACTGGGCGTCGGACATGTTGTTGATGTACTCGGCATTGACCCAGTCGAGCTTTTTGGGATCGAAGGTCGCCGGGTTCTTAGAGATGCGGTCGAGCGAGAACTTACTGGCAAGAACATCGCGCGGGATGATCGTGGTCTCGCCGTCGAGCGACCAGCCGAGCAGCGCCAGGTAGTTAACGAACGCGTCGGACAGGTAGCCGGCGTCGCGGTACTCCTCCACCGAGGTGGCACCGTGGCGTTTGGAGAGCTTCTTGCCGTCGGCACCCAAGATCATGGAGATGTGGGCGAATGTGGGAACGGGCGCGCCGAGGGCCTCGTAAACCATGACCTGGCGCGGGGTGTTGGACAGATGGTCGTCGCCGCGGATGACATGGGTGATCTTCATCATGGCGTCGTCGACGACGGTCGCGAAGTTATACGTGGGCGTGCCATCGGAGCGGAAGATGACAAAGTCGTCGAGCTCCTTGGCATCGAAGGTCACCTCGCCGTGGACGGCGTCGTGGATGACGACATCGCCGCGGTCCTCGGGCACCTTGATGCGAAGGACGTAGGGCTCGCCGGCCTCGATGCGGCGGCGTGCCTCCTCGGGATCGAGATCGCGACAGCGGCGCTGATAGCCCTGGAAGGGGTCTTTACGCTCCTGGGCGGCCTTACGGTCGGCCTCGAGCTGCTCCTTGGTGCAGAAGCAGGGATAGGCCTTGCCCTCGTCCCAAAGCTTCTGGGCGGCCTGCTTGTACAGGTCCAGGCGCTCGGTCTGGGCATAGGGGCTATAGTCGCCGCCAACCTCGGGGCCCTCGTCCCAGTCCAGGCCCAGCCAACGCATAGCGCGCAGAATGATCTGCGTGTTCTCGTCGGTAGAGCGGGTGGGGTCGGTGTCGTCGATGCGCAGGATGAACGTGCCACCGTTTGCGCGGGCAAAAGCCCAGTTATAGATAGCGGTGCGGGCGCCGCCGATGTGCAGCTTGCCCGTCGGTGAGGGTGCAAAACGGACGCGAACGTCTGATGCCATGGAAATCTCCTCGATTGCAGGATGGATGTCTAACCGCACCAGTATAAAGCAACAATGCCCACCTCCGCACAAAGGGCACCGACCCAGTCATCGAAGCCGGGTAGCTAATTTGGGACGGGGCTTTTTTAGCTGCCCCCGCAGGCTATCGGCTAAACCAGCAAACAATCAGCCGGGGTAGCTAAAAAAGCCCCGTCCCAAATTAGCTACCTTTTGAGTAGGTGCGGAAAGGGTGTGAATGTTGGATTTACGCGCTATGATGTGCCCCTGCATACAGAGCCCAGCGGAATGGTAACGGTCGCTGGGACACGTTATTCGAAAGGACAATCATGTCAGAAGAGCTTCGTTCCATCCCGCCCCAGCAGGGGTCTTTTGTGTTTACGTCGGAGTCGGTGACCGAAGGCCATCCCGATAAGATCGCCGACCAGATCAGCGATGCCGTCCTCGACGCAATCCTCGCCAAAGAAATAGAGCTGCAGGAGCAGGGCTATATTGCGCCCAACGGCGTGCCCGCCAATGTGGAAAACGTCCGCTGCGCCTGCGAGACCCTCGTGACCACCGGCACCGTCATCGTCGCCGGAGAGATTCGCACCCAGGCATACGTCGACGTGCAGGAAATCGCCCGTGGCGTCATCCGCCGCATCGGCTACAACCGCGCCAAGTTTGGCTTTGACTGCGATACCTGCGGCGTCATGAGCCTCATCCACGAGCAGTCGCCCGATATCGCCCAGGGCGTCGACGAGTCATTTGAGACCCAGACCGGCGCCACCACCGACCCGATCGACCTGATCGGTGCCGGCGACCAGGGCATGATGTTTGGCTACGCCTCCAACGAGACCAAGACCCTCATGCCCATGCCGCACTACCTGGCAAGCCGCCTGGCGGAACGCCTGTCCGCCGTGCGCCACGACGGCACCCTGCCCTATCTGCGCCCCGACGGCAAGACCCAGGTCACCGTGCGCTACGAGGACGGAAAGCCCGTGGAGGTCACAACCATCGTCATCTCCACGCAGCACGCTGCCGAAGTTGAGGACATGGGCAAGATCAAGGCTGACCTCATCGAGCATGTCATCGCACCCGTCATGGATGCCGAGAACATGCCGTGGGATGGCGCCGATATCTATGTGAACCCCACCGGACGCTTTGTCGTGGGCGGCCCCATGGGCGACACGGGCCTGACCGGCCGCAAGATCATCGTCGACACCTACGGCGGCTACGGCCGTCACGGCGGCGGCGCCTTTAGCGGCAAGGACTGCACCAAGGTCGACCGCTCTGCCGCGTACGCCGCTCGCTGGGTCGCCAAGAACGTAGTCGCCGCCGGCCTGGCCGATCGCTGCGAGGTCGAGCTGGCCTACGCCATCGGCGTGTCCAAGCCGCTGTCGATCATGGTCGACACCTTTGGCACCGCGCATGTTGCCGAGGACAAGATCGTCGAGGCCGTGGAGAAGACCTTTGACCTACGCCCGGGCGCAATCATCCGCGACCTGGACCTGCGTCGCCCCATCTATGAAAAGACGGCAGCCTACGGTCACTTTGGCCGCGAAGACGCCGACTTTACCTGGGAGAAAACGAACCGCATCGACGAACTCAAAGCAGCCTGCGGCCTGTAAGCCAGCGGCAAAAACCACAGCCAAATAAAAACGTACCAAAAAGAGGTACCGGAACAACCGGTACCTCTTTTTTATTTAAAGGTGGTGAAGATGTATCGACATGGGACACCGAATAGGTCACCAACCGATGAATTTTGAAGCACGCGCGCCTCTACCATGTATCCTAAGTTCCGAGGACTTTAGTATTTGGTCGATCGCGAGTTCCGCACGAGCCGGAGAGCACTTAATGTGCTCTCCGTGCGAGTCAGGACTGTCCGAGCAGGCGACCAAATACTAAAGCCCTCGGAACGGCGGGACAGCGTATGCCCCGCCCCTCGGGACGACGGGATAGAAAAGGAGCAGCCATGGCAGGCAAGCCGCAAACACTAGCTACGACCTCGGCATTCGAGATCTTGGGCCCCATCATGGTCGGCCCCAGCTCATCGCACACCGCCGGCGCCCTGCGTTGCGCCCAGGTTGCCGCCAGCCTGCTGGAAGGCCGCATCACCAAGGTCACCTTTGGCCTGTGGAACTCCTTTGCCCACACCTACCGCGGCCATGGCACCGACCGCGCACTCGTCGCGGGCATCTTGGGCCTCGATACCGACGACGAGAACATCAAGCAGGCCTTTGACCTCGCGCGCGAGCAGGGCCTCAGCTATCACTTTGACATTAAGGGCGACGACGCCTCCATCCACCCCAACACCGTCGACATCGACATGGTCGATGACACGGGCGCCACGGCGCAGGTCCGCGGCGAGAGCCTTGGCGGCGGCAAGATGCGCATCAGCCGCATCAACGGCGTCGGCGTCGATATCTCGGGCATGTATTCCACCCTGTTTGTGGCGCACCAAGACGTCCCCGGCGTTCTCGCCGCGCTCACGAACCAGCTCGCCTACGCACACGTAAACATTGCCTTCTGCCGCACCTACCGAACCGAGGTAGGCGGCCAAGCTTATTCCGTATTTGAGACCGACGGCACCCCCGATGACATCGTCGTTCCCATGCTACGCATGCTCGACAATGTCGATTACGCCACCTTCATTGAGCTTCCCGGCTCGGCCTCATCGCTCTCCCCCGGCGTTTCTGCCAAGGAAATCTTCGACGATGGCGAACAGCTCCTCGACGCCTGCGCCGAACTGGGCCTCAACATTGGCGCCGTCATGGCCGTACGCGAAGCCCGCCTGACCGGCGAGCAGCACGCCGTCGCCGCCATGCGCCGCGTACTCGAGGTCATGCGCGAGGAGACCACGACGCCCATCGCCGCACCACAGCGCTCGCTCGGCGGGCTTATCGGCGGCGAGGCAAAACTCGTCGACGCCACATGCCGCAACGATCTGAGCACAAACCTGATGGGCGCCGTCCAAACCGAAGCCGTAGCCCGCGCCATGGCTGTGCTTGAGCGCTCTGCCACCATGGGCGTCATCGTCGCCGCCCCAACGGCCGGCTCTGCGGGCGTCGTGCCCGGCTGCGTGCTGGCGCTCGCCGACCATCTACAGCTCGATGACGAACAGGTCATGGACGCACTTTACTGCTCTGCCGCGATTGGTCTCAACCTCACCACAAGTGCCTGCGTCGCCGGCGCCGAGGGCGGATGTCAGGCTGAGGTGGGCAGCGCCGCCGCCATGGCCGCTGCCGCGCTAGTCCAGATGCTGGGTGGCACGCCCGAGCAGGCACTCGACGCTAGCTCTATCGCACTGAGCAATCTGCTTGGTCTTGTATGCGATCCCGTGGGCGGCCTTGTCGAAGTGCCATGCCAAAACCGCAACGCGATCGGCGTGGCGGCCGCATTTAGCTCGGCGCAGCTCGCCCTTGCCGGCATTAAGAGCCTGGTGCCGTTTGACCAGATGGCACATGTGATGCTCTCCGTTGGACACGCACTTCCAACTACACTACGAGAGACGGCCAAGGGCGGCATCGCGCAGGCTCCGGCCGCGCTTTCGGCTTGCGCTAAATGCGGTGTGTGCGGATAAAGAGCAGTCCAAAAACAAGAGGTGGGACAAATGTCCAACCTCTTGCCAATGCCACCGTTTCAATACCACAAACAACAGGGTAATCGCTATAATGCAAGCCCAGTAAAAACACGATGAGCCGCAAGGCGAAACTCGAAGGATATGCATACGATGTCGCAAAACGACCGCACCCAACTGATTCCCGATCCTAAACAGCCTTCTAGGCCTACCGACGGCGTCCAGTCGCCGCGCCCCATTACGCCAACGCGTAGCACAAAGCATGGTTCGGGAAACACCTCACAGCGCCAGATCCCTCATGCATATCAGCAGCGTCAGAGCAATAAAGCGACTAAGCACGCGCCTTCACACACGCAAAACCATCACAAGGGTCCCCGTGGGTCAGAGAATCACGCCGACGGGAAAAAATCCGGGGCCAAAATGACCCTTTTCGTTGCTCTGGGCCTCATTGTTGTCGTTTACATTGTTGGCGTTGTCGCATTTTCGCAGGTAGCCTACCCCAACACCACCATTGCCGGCGTCGACGTCTCGTTCTCCAACGCTTCGTCTGCTGCCACTAAGGTCAACTCGGCGTGGAAGCACTATAAGCTCACCGTGACAGGCGACGACTTTAACTGGATCTATCAACCCGAGTCCGATGAACCCATCGTCGACGGCGAAGCTGCCGCAAAAGAAATCATCAGCCGCAACGAAGCCTTTATATGGCCGGTCCGCCTTGTGGAATCCTTAAGCGGCAAGACCAAAACAACCGCTACCTCCAACGAAGTCGATCTTGAACAAGACGTCGACCTGTCCATGCTCTCTGACACCTTTGACCAAAAGAAGTTTGAGGAGGATCTGGGCGCCGCCATTGACGAGTTTAACGAGGGCCGTTCGGGTACGTTCGAGGCCAATAGCTCCTATGACGAGCAAGCCGGCAAGTTTACCGTCGAGAAGGCGCGCTCCAACGAAAAACTCAACCGCGAGCATGTCATTAAGTATGCCGAGCTCGAGCTTGCCTCGCTGGCCGAGACCGTAGATCTTTCCAAGCTCGGCAACGATGCCTATGAGCCGCTCAATGAAACGCTGACCAATGATCAGATTCAGGCCGCATGCGATGCCGCCAACAACTTCTTGGGCGTCAACGTGACCCTCAAGCTCAACGGCGAGGATGCCGGCAAGGTCGACGGCAGCTCCGTGTTGCAGTGGATCAGCTTTGCCAATCCGGCCAACCCCACACTCGATACGTCGCAGATCGGTAGCTGGGCAGCCGAGCTCGCCAACGGCTTTAATACCGTGGGCACCACCCGCTGGTGGACGCGTGCCGACGGCAAAGAATGTGCCGTCGAGGGCGGTGACTTTGGCTGGTCCATCGACAGCAGCTCGCTCGCCAAGCAGGTCGAGGACGCCATTAACAACAAGCAGACCGGCGAAATCGAGATTAAGTACTCCCAGAAGGCCGACACCTATACCGCGAAGGGAGAGCCCGACTGGAAAGCGTATATCGACGTCGACCTGTCCGAGCAGCACGCGCGCTACTATGACGAGAACGGTAATATCGTGTGGGAAGCCAACTTTATCTCGGGCAAACCGGGAGAGGATGCCACTCCCGAGGGCGTTTGGCAGATCAATAGCAATGACGGCGCAAGCAAGCTCATCGGTGCCAAAGACCCAGAGACCGGAAAACCAAAATACGAAAGCCCCGTGTCGTATTGGATGCCGTTTGAAGGCAACATGGTTGGTTTCCATGATGCAACATGGCAAAACGATCAGAGCTTTGACGACCCAAATTCGTACAAATGGTGCGGCAGCCACGGTTGCATCAACTTGCGTCTGGCCGATGCCAAGGCACTCCACGACTGCATCAGCGTCGGCCTGTGCGTGGTCGTGCACTCGTAGGGAAACACGCCTTCGCACAACGGGGAACTGACGCTCCAATCTAACAGTTCCGAAAGAATCCGCCATATGCGCCCGCTTCTCGCGACGGGCGCATATACTTATCGAAGAACTTTCTATAAAGGAGACGCCATGTCGAATGTCCCCACCATCACCCCGGGACCGAATGATACCGAGCGAGCGCCCGAGGGTGCCACCGAAACGCTTCCCCTCATAACAAACATGCGCGCCACACAGCAAAACGGCAGCACAAGCGATGCAACCGAGATTTCTGACGAAGAGGCCTACGCCAAGCTCAAGGCGAAGCGTGCCGAGCGTCGGCGCAAAAAGCTCATCCGACGTGGCATTGCGGCCGGCGTCGTGGCCGCCATTGTGCTCATCGCCGTTGTCGTAACCTTCGTCATTAACGCACGGCCCGCAGGTACCAACGGGCCGGTGACAGACATGGTCACCGAGGGTACATTTACGACCACCGTCGAGGCTAAAGGCCAGCTCAAGCCCATCTCGGCTTCGGTGGTCTCCCCTTCTGTCGACGGCACGGTGGCATCGATCAACGTATCAGCCGGCCAGTCCGTTAACGAGGGCGATGTGCTCATGACCATTAAAAATGACGAGCTCGATCGCAACGTTGCCGAGGCGCAGCGCGCGGTGGCGGCGGCACAGGAAGACCTCGCCAACGCGCAGAAAGCGGTAGCTGCCGCCCAAGCCGCTCCGGCGACTGACACAGATGCGGCAGGCGCAAGTGGCGCCAGCGGCAGCACCGGCACGAGTGCCGACACGAGCGCCATCTCGAGCGCCCAACGTAACCTGGCCTCGGCCCAGGCGACCCTGGACCAGGCCAACGCCAAAGCTGCCGAGCGCACTGTGACCGCGCCCAGCTCGGGCAGCATCGTCGAGCTCAACGCCAAGGTCGGCGCCACGGTGACGGGCGGCATGATTATGGGCGAAGGCGATACGACCGGCGGCAAGCAGTGCATGCAGATCGCTGACCTCTCCAAGATGAAGGTCACCGTTCAGGTGGGCGAAAAGGATATCGCCAAGATCGCAGTGGGCCAGAGCGCCAACGTTACCTATCCGGCCTTTCCCGATATCGTGAGCCAGGGAACGGTCACGACAATCGCTTCGGTGGCAAACTCCGACTCCACCTACGGTGGCGGCGGTAGCGTGACCTATAACGTCGATATTTTGATCGACGCGCCCGACGCGCGCCTCAAGCCGGGCATGACCGCCGAGGTCTCGGTGGTAACCGAGCAGCTCGACGATGTGGTGATGGTGCCGACCATGGCGCTCATGACCGAGGATGGCGAGCACTATTACGTCAACGTGGCAACCGACGGTGAAGGCAAGGAGATGCGCCGCGTGAAGGTGACCATTGTGACGCAAAACGATAACGACGCCGTGGTCGGCAAGACGCAGGTCAAGCGCGACGACCAGGGCAATGAGATCAACGCAGACGTACCGGTTACCAAGCTGCGCGACGGCGACACCCTCATCGTGGACACCGGCGCAGGCATGACGGCCGACGGCGACGACTCTGGCAGCATGTCTGCCGACGAGGGCTTGTAATGCGTCCCGTCATCAACATCCGCAACGTGCATCGCATTTTTGAGAGCGAGGCCGGCTGCGCCCATATCCTGCATAACGTGAGCCTGGCAGTGAATCCCGGCGAATTCGTGGCCATTACCGGCCCTTCTGGCTCGGGCAAGTCAACGCTCATGAACATCCTGGGCTGCCTGGACAAGCCAACGGCAGGCGATTATTACCTGCAGGGCCTCAACGTGGCAGAGCTCGACGATGACGAGCTCACCGAAGTCCGCGCCCTGAGCATCGGCTTTGTCTTTCAGAGCTTTAACCTGCTGCCGCGCCTATCGGTCATCGAAAACGTCATGCTGCCGCTGTCGTACACCAACGTGCCGCGGGCTCAGCGTGAGATGCGCGCCGTTCATGCGCTGCAAGCCGTCACGCTGCCGGTCGACCACTGGGACCACCGCATCTCCGAGCTCTCAGGCGGACAGATGCAGAGGGTTGCCATCGCGCGCGCCCTCGTCAACGACCCGCCCATCATCCTGGCGGACGAGCCGACGGGAAACCTGGACTCCGCCACCGGAGCGCTCGTGATGGAGACCTTCCACAAACTCCAGGAACGTGGCAAGACCATTGTGCTCATCACGCATGATCCCGGTATCGCCGCCGAGGCCGACCGTGCCGTAACCATTCGCGACGGCCGAATCCACGACGGCGCGTACATCGCGCACGCACCGCAGACCCTGCACGGCGCCATTGATAACCTGCCCATGATTTCCGCACACGCCAATCCGACGAAAGGAGTGAAGGCATGAGCACGTGCGACCTTATCCAAGAAGCCCTTCACTCCCTCGAGGCCAACAAGGGACGCAGCCTACTCACCATCCTGGGCATTGTTATTGGCATCGCCTCCGTCATTGCCATGACCTCGCTTATCGGCGGTATCCAAAACAGCCTGGTCAACAGCCTGGGCCTCAACGCCGCGCGTATGGTGCAGATTTATTCGTCGCAAGAGCTCACCGAGTCGGACGTTGAGAAGCTTCGCAAGATGGTGCCGCAGATCGAGCAGATCGGTATCGTGGACAGTGCCTATACCGAGTACAAGGCCGGTGACAAAAGCTATAACGTCATGGCGCAGGGCGTCGATAGCGACATGCTCGACGCAGTGGGCGCCAGCAAGCTCGTCGCGGGGTGCACCTATACCCAGGCTGAGTCCCAATCTGGCGCACGCGTGGCGCTCATCAGCCGCGGCGGCGCGGACCAGCTGTACGGCAACGAACAGGACGCGCTCGGCAAGACCATCAAGGTGTCGAACGGCGAGGTGCAGATTATCGGCGTTATCGACGGCGGCAGCGACTCCATGGGCTCACTCACGCTCTACATGCCGCGCGAGACCATCTCGGGCCTCTTTGGCGACGAGAACCCGTCTTTTCCCAGCGTAACGGCGCTCGCCGCCGAGGGTACGGACATGGATGAGCTGTGCAAGATGATTGAATCCAAGGTGCGCAGCATGAAGGACATCGCGGATGACGACGAATATGACAGCGTGTCGGCGACCTCAATGAAAAGCGCCATCGACGCCCTCAACTCCTTTATGGGCGCGTTTTCGCTCATCATGGGCGCCGTTGCCAGCATTTCGCTGCTCGTGGGCGGTATCGGCATCATGAACATGATGCTCACCAATGTGACCGAACGCATCCGCGAGATCGGTATTCGTCGAGCCTTGGGTGCCAGCCGTCGCGATATCACCGCACAGTTTTTGGCCGAGTCTTCGGCGCTGTGCATCACCGGCGGTCTGCTAGGTGTCCTGATTGGCTACCTGCTTGCCTGGGGCCTAGCGATGTTCGCCGCGGGTTCCGGAGTGCTTGGCGAACTCGGTGCCAGCGGTACCATAACGCCGAGTTTTTCGATCGCCACGGTGCTGCTGGCCTTTGCGGTCTCCGTCGGCATCGGCGTAATCTTTGGCTTCTACCCCGCCCGCCGGGCCGCAAAACTCGACCCCGTGGAGTGCCTGCGCTACCAGTAATGCAATCCCCCCCTGAGTTGCGGTGAAATAGGGAGTGTTTTAGCCGTTAAAAGGCCTATTCAGTCCTTATTTCACCGCAACTCAGAGGGGATAAGGCGCTAGTGCTATTCGAAACGAGATTCCAGACTCGATAGCCCGTTCAACGTCAGATTGTTAGCGACCTCCGAAATGCGCTCGATGGGCACCGAGCCATCGGAGAGTGCCCACGTGCGGTAAATGCCGATAATGCCCGAAAGCAAAAACGCCAGATAATAGTCGAACAGCTCGTCCTTTAAGCCATCGGGCAGCAGGTCGCGCTCGGCAATCTCGTGCTCGAGCGGCACACGCAAGCGCGTCATAAAATCGTCGAGCGGAATGTTTTCAATCAGCTGGCGATTGAGCACCAAATTGTTGCACAGCGCCTCGTTAACGGTTTTGAAGAAGGTCGCCGCCGCTCCGAGTGCGCGCTCGTTGGTGTTACCGCCCATAGAGGAAAGCGTCTTCTCGACTGAGTCGACAATCATCTCGACCACATCCACGGCAATGGCATCGAGCAAGCCGTCCACCGTGCCAAAGTGCACGTAGAAGGTCTTACGATCGACATTTGCCTCGCGCGCGATGGCGCTCACCGTAATATCGGCGAGGGGCTTTTCCATCAGCAGTCGCTCGAATGCCGAAAGAATCGCATTGCGACTGCGAACGATGCGGCGGTCAAGGCGCGGTTTAGTGGTGGCCATAGACGTGTCCCCTTCATGTCAACTGCCCACCTATAGCTCCTGTACAAGTGGGAGATAATCAACGTAAGAGGATTATCCTACATCTAGCATCGCAATGACGAGCACCATTAAGAACGCACGACTCACCAACTGGGCTCTAGGGCCGCTTCTTTTTATTGAGCGCCGCAGGGGAAACGCGGATACCGTCGCCAGTCTGACGAACATAGGTCTTCCGTGCCGGTTTAGAGGCCACAGCAGTCTTTTGAGCATGCTGATTGGGGTCCACGGTAACCTGAGAGGTTGGATGTGCCTTAACGGACGCAGAAGGCTTCTGAGGAGTGCGCCCGAGCTTGCACATCATACGGTCCCAGCGCGCATGGATACTCTCGTTATGAGCGCTCTTAAGGCCCAAAAGAGGGGCGGCCAAAATGGTCGGCGCGATAAAGGTGATCAGACGCCAAAGCAGATAGCCGGCAGTCGCTGCCGTACCAAAAAAGTGACCCAGGAACAGCGCGAAGCCGCCCTCGGCACCACCAGTGCCGCCAGGCAGCGGGACGGCGGAACTCAACAGCTGTACAAAAGCACTCGCCGCCATGACCGAGAAAAAGTCAACGTCGTACTGACCAAAGGCAAGCATCAAAAAATACGGAACCAGGTAGAAAAACGCCAGCTGCAACATGGTGATGACGACCGTGAGCAGCATGGACGAAAAATGGCCGGCAGAGAGTTTGAATTTCTCGGAGAACGAGTAGATCTCGCCATCGACAAAGGTACGCCAGCCCTCGATCTTAGTAGCGGAAACGCCCATGCGCTCGAGCCAATTGATAATACAATGTGCGACGCGCGTGACGGTCTTGGGCATCAACGCCACGGCAAAGATGCCGAGAAGAATGCAGCAGTGGCCGCCAAAACTAAAGACGCAAAGCAGCGTCATGTCGCCATAGCGCTCGGCGAAAAACGGCATGCGGGCGAGCAGCAGAATGGCACCCCATGCCACCAAACCAAACTGGTACACGATAAAGCGGGTGAACTGCGTGGCACCCGCTTCGCCCACATTTTGGCCGGCTTTGGTCAGGCGATAAATCTGGGCAGGCGTGGAGCCCATCATCATGGGTGTCAGGTTGCCAAAGAAGATGCCGCTCGCCTCGACCGAAATGAGGTCGCGGATGCCGACAGGCGAATTGGGATCGAGCCATACGGCAATCGCGTACGCCACGATGCCAAAAAACAAGTATAGGAACATGCAGAAGCACGCGGCAGCGAGCCACGGCGCCTGAACGCTAGCCATGGCGGCCCAGAACTGACCCATCTGACCGGTCACGACCAAATAGACGATATAGCCCGCCAGCACAATGCCAATAAAGATGGCACCACGACGTGCGCTCTTGTTGTCATCGCCGCCCGAAACATCGACTTGAGGCTTTGGGGTATGCTGAGAGGACTCCGTCATGAGGCTCCTTCTGACCGTCAATGTATCTGGCCTATTGTACCCGTATGGGAGATAAGCAAAACGTAATGCTATGGGGCAAATGGGATTAACAGACAAGCACGCATGTAATAAAAAACCCGACCTTCGAAAAGAAGGTCGGGTATCCAAAACTTGGTAGCCCGTACCAGATTCGAACTGGTGATCTCCGCCTTGAGAGGGCGGCGTCCTAAACCGCTAGACGAACGGGCCATAAGCCTCAGCAGAAAAGAAGTGGTAGCCCGTACCAGATTCGAACTGGTGATCTCCGCCTTGAGAGGGCGGCGTCCTAAACCGCTAGACGAACGGGCCACATGACACCTGCACTGCCGTGCTGCGAGGACATATATTACGGGACAAAAAACGCGAGCGCAAGAAGAAATTCCAAATTGGCCAAATTTTGTCGTGAGGTTATGGAACAAGCAGGTCAACCTGGTAGCTAATTTGGGACGGGGCTTTTTTAGCTACCCCTGCCAGAATCACTATTGTTCGTCCTATTGACAGCGGGGTAGCTAAAAAAGCCCCGTCCCAAATTAGCTACCCCAGGTTGAGGTGAGCCAGAAGGGCCTCGCGGGTGTTGGGGACGTTGTCTTCGATCACGGCGTCGAGGGCGACGTTGAGAAGCTGTCCCAGCTCAGGCCCCGGTTTGACGCCGGCGCGAATCAGGTCCCCTCCGTTGATGCCAAGCATCTTAAGCGTATAGGGCTCCCCCGCTTCCAACAGTTCGTGGGCGAGCGAACGCATCTCCTCGATCGTCTCGACGTAATAGAAGCACGACGGTGCCTTACCCAGCGTATCGGCACGCTTAAGGTCCATAAGCTCGTCAATCAAACGCGGTGTGTCGACGCCCTCACCCGAAAGCGAGCGCATCATATTGAGCAAACAGGAGCGCTCGGGGCGCAACGGCTTATCGTGATACCTGATAAGCAGACACACGTCGCGAACCAAATCGTGCGAAAGCGCCAAGCGATCCATAATAGCGCGCGCTTTCTTGGCACCAAGCTCAGGGTGACCGTAAAAGTGGCCGCTGCCCGCATGATCGACCGTAAAGCAATCGGGCTTGGAGACATCGTGCAAAAACGCTGCCCACATTAAGCTCGACGAAGGCGCCACGCCGTCACACAGTGCCAGCTCCCCCGCAACCGTCAAAACGCGAGCGATATGCTCGTAAACATTAAAGGCGTGGTAGACGCTGCGCTGGTCAAACCCACGAGCCGGCGCAAGCTCGGGCACGGCGGCGCAAACAAGCTCGGGATAGCGTAGCATCGCGTCTCCCCCGTGACCGGTCGATAGAATCCCCTCGAGCTCAATGCCCACGCGTTCGCGTGCCACGGCATCGAGCAGCGGCGAGCACTCGGCAAGCGCCTGTTTGGTCTTAGGCTCGATCATAAAATCCAGACGGCAGGCAAAACGCACGGCGCGCAGCATGCGAAGCGCATCCTCGTTAAAGCGACGCTTGGGATCTCCAACGGCACGAATCAGCTTACGCTCCAGGTCGCCCTGGCCATCATAACGGTCGACAAGACCGCGCTGGGGATGCCAAGCCATGGCGTTAACGGTAAAGTCACGACGTGCCAGATCGTCCTCAAGCGACGCCGCACGCTCCACACTCTGGGGATGGCGACCATCGGTGTAAAAACCGTCCAGGCGATACGTCGTGACCTCAATACGCTCATCGTCACAAAGGGCGGTAATGCCGCCAAATTTTATGCCCGACTCAACTACCGCAATGCCGGCTGCCTCGAGCGCCGCCTTGGACTCTTGCCACAGGCCGCTACAGCACATGTCAACATCGTGGCTGGGACGTCCCATCAGGGCGTCACGCACCCAACCGCCTACGAACCAGGCCTCGAGACCGGCGTCCTCAAGCGCACGTAGCACACGCAGGGAGGCATCTGTGGGCTGCGTACCGTTGAGCGAAACATTACACATACCTATGGCCTCCTACGCTTGCGAGTGTTAACGATGGTTCTCAAGCAGTCTAGCAAGAAACAAGCGTGAGCGCACATGAAATCACATCGTCGATTCGCGCGAACGAGACAGTAGAGCCCATGCGGCCAACAGATAAAAACACCCGCCTCGGAGATCCAAAGCGGGTGTTCGGCAACGATGTGTCTAAACGGTTAGCAGACCTGGCGAACGTCGATGTGCTTCTTATATTCGTCCACCTTGGCAAAATCGCCCAAACCAGGGCACTCGACCACGTTGGCACCGGTTGCCATCGAGAGGCGCAGGGCGTCCTCGACGCACTCGGGGGCATCGTGCCACACGGACAGGAAGGCGGCAAGCGAGGAATCGCCGGCGCAGACCGTCGAGAGCAGCTTGACCTCAAAGGTGCGTTTGGCAAACCAAATGTGCTCGCCGTTGGAGAAGTACGCGCCGTCGCCACCAAGGGTCAGCAGCACATTCTTAGCACCCTTGGCGTGCAGCTCAGCCATAGCGCCCTTAACGGACTCGTCGTCGCCACCGCTCACCTTAATGCCAAAGATGTCGAGCAGCTCGTCGTCGTTGGGCTTAATGAGCAACGGCTCCATGGCAATGAGATCGGCCAGCTGATGGCTCGAAATATCGAGCACGAACTCGGCACCCTTTGCCTTAACACGGCGAAGAACCTCGGCCAGGAAACCCTCGGAGGTGTTGGGGGGCAGCGAGCCGCTAATGACCAGGCAGGTCATGTCGTCGAGCGAGTCGATGAGCTCAAACATCTCCTGCTCGTTGGCAGCATTGATGGCAGCGCCTGCATTGACCATGTTGTACTCGGTATCGGGACCGGCGTTGAGGAAAACGTTGACGCGCGTGATGCCGTCAGTCCACACGGGCTTGACGGGCACACCCAGGGCCTCGGCGCCCTTGACGATATACTCGCCTGAGAAGCCGGCAAAAAAGCCCAGGATCGTGGTGTCGACACCGTAGTGATCGAGGGTGAACGAGACGTTGAGACCCTTGCCATTGGGCGTATAGACCGCGTTGCGCGTGCGGGTGACGGTGTTGGCGGAAAGTCCGTCGCAGGAAATGTTGTAATCAATGGCGGGATTTGCAGTGAGCGTGTAAATCATGAATGTTCCTTTCACAAAGCAACGTGATAATGAAAGTATATTCCACATCTTGTGAAAAGACCATAGCAACTCGGCGAACGGTGTAGAACGCGTGCAGGTCGACAGAAAAGCAGCAAGGCGGGGCAAAAAAATCAGGAGTGCTTGCCCTGAAGCTCATTTGCAATTTACAAATAAGCGCCCCGGCTTAAACCGGGGCGCCATATAGCCACGAATATGTAGCGTTTCGCTTACTTGCGATCGAGCTTGCGGACAGCAACGCGCTTGCTATACTCATCGACGTGACCGAAGTCGCCGATGCCCACGGACTCGGCAACGTTGGCGCCGGTGGCCATAGCGAGCTTCATGGCCTCCTCGACGTTGTCGCGATCCCTGTACCACTTGTGCAGGAACGCAGCGAGCGTGCAGTCGCCGGCGCAGACGGAAGAAACCAGCTTGATGTTGAACTCACGCTTAGCGTACCAGATGTCCTCGCCGTTGGAGAAGTAAGCGTCGCCGCGGCTACCACGGGTGAGCAGCACGTTCTGGACGCCGGCATCGTGAGCCATCTTCATAGCAACGCGGACCTCGTCGTCGGTGTCGACCGGCACGCCAAAGATGGCCTTCATCTCGTGATGGTTCGGCTTGATGAGCAGCGGCTTCTTGTGAGCGAGCTCCTTGAGCTTGTCGGAAGACAGGTCCAGGACGACGTCGGCGCCACGAGCCTGAGCGTGATCCATGACCTGAGCCAGGAAGTCGGGCGTAGCTTTGGGAGGCACGGAGCCGGAGACGATCAGGCACTCAAGATCGCCCGCGGTGTCCAGGATGTTGTAGAGCTCCTTCTGGTGCTCCGGCGTAATCGGGGCGCCGGGGTTAAGGATGCCGTACTCGTGCTGGCCATCGTTGACATAGGTGTTGATACGCGTGATGCCGTCGGTCCAGACCGGGCGGCACAGGCAACCCAGGTTCATGACCTCCTCGACGATGAACTTGCCCGTGAAGCCGGCGAAGAAGCCGAGCGCGACGGTGTCGACGCCCATCTTCTTAAAGGCGAAGGACACGTCGAGGCCCTTGCCGTTAGCCGTGTAGCTGGCCGAGCCGGTGCGGACGTTCTCGTCGGGCTCGAGCGGAGAGCTCGAAACCGTCATGTCGACAGCCGGGTTAGCGGTTAGCGTGTAGAACATTTACAGTACCCCCTGTATATTTGAGGGCCGCGCGGCCAGCCCATTCCAACCACGCGGTTACCTCTGATACCAAATTAGCGAGCGGCAGCCTCAAGCAGCGCCTTGACCTCTTCGGCAGTGTTGCAGGCGAGCGCCTTCTCGGCGAGATCGTCGCACTCGGCCTTGGTCCACTGGCTGATGGTCTTGCGGGCGCGAAGGATAGACGGAGCGCTCATCGAGAACTCCTCGAGGCCCCAGCTGATCAGCAGCGGCTCAAGCAGCGGATCGGCAGCGGCCTCGCCGCACATACCGACCATGATGCCAGCCTTGACGCCGCTCTCGATGATGTTCTTGAGCGAGCGAAGCACGGCGGGATAGTACACCTGGTACAGGTTAGAAATGGTGTCGTTACCACGGTCGGCACACATGGTGTAGCCGATCAGGTCGTTGGTGCCGATCGAGAAGAAGTCGGCGACCTCGGCCAGGCGGTCAGCGATCAGCGATGCGGCAGGCGTCTCGACCATAATGCCGACCTCGATGTTCTCGTTGAACTTGCGGCCCTCTTCGGTCAGCTCGGACTTGCACTCCTCGACGAGCTCCTTAACGGCCAAGACCTCCTCGACGCAAGTGACGAGCGGGATCATGATCTTGACATCACCGAAGGCGCTGGCGCGCAGCAGAGCGCGGAGCTGTACCTTGTACTGGTCGGGGTTGGCCAGGCAGTAACGCACGGCACGGAAGCCCATGAAGGGGTTCTCTTCCTTGACCATGTGCAGGTACGGGATCTCTTTGTCGCCACCCACGTCGAGCGTGCGGATGATGACCGGAGCGCCATTGAGCGCGCTGGCAACCTTGCGATAGGCGTTGAACTGCTCCTCCTCGGAAGGAAGCTCGGCGGAGTCCATGAACAGGAACTCGGAGCGGAACAGGCCAATGGCCTCGGCGTCGTGATCGAGCGCGTTGGGCACGTCATCGGGGTTACCGATGTTGCAGGCAATGATCTTCTTGATGCCATCGGCAGTCACGGACGGCTTGCCACGGAAAGCCTCGAGGGCTGCCTTCTCGGCAGCGAAAGCCTCGGCCTTGGCGGTGTAGGCGGCGAGCGTCTCCTCGTCGGGATCGGCCTCGACGATACCCTTGCCACCGTCGACGACAACGGTCATGCCGTTGCGCAGCGCGGTGCAGCTGTTGGCAACCGAAAGGACAGCCGGAATCTCGAGGGCGCGGGCGATGATCGCGGAGTGCGACGTGCGGCCACCGGTCTCGGTGACGATACCGGCAACGTGGGCCTTATCGATCGTGGCGGTCATGGACGGCGTAAGGTCGTGCACGACAACGACCGTGTTTTCGGGCAGGACGGAGAGATCGACGACCTCCTTGCCCAAAAGCTCGGCCAGAATACCGGTGCGGATGTCGGCGATGTCTGCCGCGCGCAGGCGGAACATCTCATCGTCCATGGACAGGAACATGTTCTCAAACATGGTCGAGGTGTCCATGAGCGCCTGCTCGGCGCAGGTGCCGCCGTCAATGGCGGCGTTGATGGCGTCGGTCATGCCCGGGTCCTGAGCCAGGACAATGTGTCCGCTCATGATTTCGGCCTCGGCCTCGCCCACCGTCTCCTTCATGTGGTCGGCCTGAGCCTGGGTCTTCTCGCAGAAGACCGAAAGGGCGGTCTGATAGCGCTCCTTCTCTGCTGCCGAATCAGCAACCTCGTGCGGCTCAAACGTCAAGTCGGGTTCGACGGCAACCATGACGGTGCCGATACCGATGCCCTCGGAAGCGTTGACTCCCTGATACATTCCTATTCCTCTCTCCGTGTCATGTGATAAAGCGTTTTGCCATATCCATGACAAAAGAGCGCAGTTCCCTTTAAACAAGTCACTGCGCCCCCAAATATGAACTTAGTTGTTCAACATGCGACCCGTTTGAGTTCTACTCGCCAAGACCGCTCTTGATGAGCTCGATGGCAGCAGCCAGAGCCTCGGCCTCGTCAGCGCCGTCGCACTTGACCTCGACCTCGGTACCGCAGGGGATGCCGGCAGCCATGAGGGCCATCGGGGACTTGCCGTTGACCTCCTTCTCGGGGGTGACGACCGTCACGTCGCAGGCGTACTTGCCCATGGTGGAGGCGAAGAGGCCAGCCGGACGCATGTGAAGACCCTGAGGATTAACGAGGGTAGCCTTCTCAGAAACCATAATTGACTCCTTTTTTGTGTTTAACCCCTATCAGCAATGCGACAGGAGCCATATTCACGACGTTGATTATATTAACTCACATCAAACGGTTTTTCATTATGTTTCGCACGAATTGTTGGACAGATGTCGTTCCTGCACGCTCGCCTGCCGGGCGGGGCGGTTAAGTTTGCTGCTCTACAGTCCTGCGCAAGACGGAAAGCACATTAAGTGCTTTCCTTTGCGTGCGGAACTCGCGACAAACTTAACCGCCCCGTCCGGCAGGCGAGCTGCGGAAACTCAGTTGGTCCAGAGCAATATCGTGCGAACGAAATTTTGGCTGATAATTTGTTCGCCTGGTTGATCTGGTTGATGGGGCTATCTATGCCCTCTTGTGAACTGAGGAGTATCCCGAACTGTCGGCAGAAAGGAAATGACCCTCAGTACCGGGTTACTTGAAAAAGGCGGGGACCCCTGATGGAGTCTCCGCCTTATATACAGGGGGCGATGTTATTCGCAAGCTGCGGGATTAGACCAGACGGGCGTTGATCGTCTTAGCGATCTCGGCAGCGTCGGTAGAACCCTTAACGGTGGCACGGAAGCCCTCGTCCATGAGCGCCTCGGCGACCTTGGACAGGATCTTGAGGTGCGTGGTGCCGGCCTGGGCACCGGGGATGAGCAGGGCAATAGCCACGTTGACGGGAGCGCCGTCCATGGTGTCCCAACCGGTCACGCCAGAGTCGTCCTTGACGACGATGACGGCGGCCTCGGTAATGGCATCAGACTTGGCATGCGGAATAGCGAAGCCCTCCATCATGCCCGTGGTGCCCTCGGCCTCGCGGGCCAGGAAGGCGTTCATTACGGCGTCGGCGTCGTCAGCGATACCGGCCTTGACAGCCTGGTTGGAGACAAAGCTCAGGGCCTCGTCACGAGAAGCAAAATCCTCGGCGACAAAAACGTTCTCGACCTTCACGAAGTCGGAAGCCTCAGCCTTGGGGGCCTCGACGGCAGCGGCCTTGGGAGCCTCGACCGGCTTAGCGGCAGCGGCGGGAGCGGCCTTCTGATTCTTCTCGAAGTCATACTTCTTGAAAGCAACGAACAGGATGCCACCGACCACGGCGCCGATGAGGATCGCGAGGACCCACAGCGGACCGTTCTCGACAACGGGCAGGACCAGGAAACCACCGTGAGGCGCCGGATCGTGGACGTTGAACATAATGGTCAGAATCGAGGCGATGGAGGAACCGAGCATCATGATGGGCATGACGGGCCAGATGTTCTTGGTCATGAACGGAATGGCGCCCTCGGTGATGTGGGTGCAACCAAGGATGAGGTTGACGATACCGGCGTCATGATCCTCCTGGCTGAAGTACTTCTTGCCGACGATGACGGCGAAGGTGGTGATCAGCGGCGGAACGATGCAGGCGGCGGAGACGGCAGCCATGAAGTTGGTGCCAAAGTTATAGGTGTCGGTGCCGACACCGGCAGCCAAGGCCTCGGTGAGCATAGCGGTACCGGTGACGTAAGCAGCCTTGTTGACCGGGCCGCCCATATCAAAGGCGCACATGCAGCCAATGGCAAGACCCAGGACAACAGCGCCAGAGGCAGACAGACCCTTGAGGAAGTCCATCATGGCGGTGTTAATGGCAGCCATGGGGCCGGAGATGCCGAGCATGACCAGGCCGACGATGGCGGTCGAGAACAGCGGGTACAGGAAGATAGCCTTGAGGCCGTCCAGGTTCTTGGGCAGCTTGGCAAAAACCTTCTCGAGCAGCAGGATGACATAGCCAGAGAGGAAGCCGCCGACGATGCCGCCCAGGAAGCCGAAGCCCACGCCGGCACCGCCGGCATCGATCATGCCGGTCTCGGCATTAACGGGCAGGCCCTGGATGGCGATCATACCGGCGACAAAGCCGGGAACGAGCGCCGGGCGCTTGCCGATGGACTCGGCGATATAGGCGGAAAGCACGGGAACCATGAGGTTCATGGCGATGCCGCCGATGATCTTGAGCATAGCGGCAAAGCTGTTGTAGTCGGCAGCCGTCGAGTCGAAGGACGTGATGCCCCACAGGAACGAAACGGCGGTCAGAACACCACCGGCAACGACGAAGACCAGCATGTGGCTGACGCCGTTCATGAGGTGCTTATAGATGATGTGACCGATGGACTCCTTCTCCTCGACCTCATCCTCGACATCGGCAGCAGCCGCAACCGTGTCGTCGCCCTTGGCGGCGAGAGCGCGGTCGATCAGCTTGCCGGCAGCCTCGACGGACAGGGCCTTGGAAACACCGACGGAAACCATGGGCTTACCGGCGAAACGCTCCGCCTGGACATCCTTATCGGCTGCGACGACGACAGCCTTGGCACCGGCGATCTCACCCTTCGTGAGTTCGTTCTCGACACCGACCTGGCCATGAGTCTCGACCTTAATGGTCAGACCGCGCTCGGCAGCTGCCTTCTCCAGCGCCTCCTTCGCCATGAAGGTGTGCGCGATGCCGGTCGGGCAACCGGTGGCGGCGATGATGTCAAACTTAGCCATGTGTCCCTCCTTCTTGAGTACTGCGCCCGCGGGCGCTCCCCTACACGCGCTACGGTGCGCGCTTTTCCACTCCTGAAAGATACCAAGCCACCGCTTATATGAGAAGCAATCAAGCCTATTTCTCCGGTGAAAGGTTCTTTCACAACCGTAAACGGTCGATGAAAGTTTACCATCAACTATTGAAACAGCAAGGTGTATCTTGTAATTAAAATCCCCGTATACTAGAGCGGCACACAACAAGACAGCTTTTAATGCCAACCAGGAGTCATCCATGTCCGATAGCAGCAAGAGCGCACTCTCCCTTATTAGCACGCACAAGGGATACAGCGAGTCCGAGCAGCGCATTGTCGACTATATCCTAGAGCACCAGTCCGAGGCACCGCTCCTAACAGCCGCGCAACTCTCGCGCGCCGCCGCAACCTCCGAGGCCACCGTCTCGCGCTTCTGCCGCAAGCTGGGCTTTGGAAGCTTTCGCAGCTTTCAGTTTTCGCTGGCGCGCGACCTGGAGAGCCAGCGCAACGAGGGCCTCACAGACGAGGTCTCGCTCGATAATATGGAGCAGAGCCTCAAAAACATCCTCGCCGCAAAGGTCAGTGAACTCAATGCGACCATCGATGGCATTGATCACGATACACTGGCAGCCGTCGTGCACGCGTTTAAGAACGCAGGGGCTATCGAGTTTGCGGCCGTAGGTAATACCAACGCCGTTGCGCTTGACGCGACGTTTAAGTTTTCGCAACTGGGCCTTCGCTGTATGTCAAGCACCATCAGTGAAACCTCGATTGGTTTTGCGCTCACGTTGCGCCCCGGCGACGTTATCGTGCTGATCTCGAACTCTGGCAAGTCGCGTCGACTGAATCGCATGGCAAAAGCGGCTCGAGGCTGTGGTGCCACCGTAGTCGTCATCAGTAGCGACAGCAAGTCTCCGCTTGCTCGCCTAGCCGACTACACCTTTAATACCGTGAACCACGAGGCGCTGCTCACCACGGGCGACTTTGCGTTCTCCAAGATCAGCGCCACGATGATCATCGAGGTTATCTACAACTTCCTGCTGCCCGAAATCGAGGACGCCCGAGAGCACATTAGCTACTACGAGGAGCTTATCCAGCCAGATAAGGTCGTGGAATAGAAATTTTGGCGAGCCGACAAACGCCACTCGCCACGAAACCGGCCCATCTACTACGTTTTATCAGTATGGCCCAACCACATACCGAAAATAGAAAAACCGCAGGCGTTCTACCTGCGGTTTTCTTTTTGCAATTCAAGGCGTGGTTGCCTATAGCCTATTAAACGTAGTAGATGGGCCGGTTTCGTGGCGGCCGGGTCGAACATACATGTAACGGCTCGGCCTAAGCACGCGCTTCCTCGAGCATCTGCTTAGCGTGCGCCAAGCTCGCCTCCGATTGATCGCCGCTCAGCATACGGGCGATCTCTGCGGTACGGGCGTCCCCGGCCACCTCATCCAGATGGGTTTGGGGAACGTCGCCGGGCTCTTTGCTCACCACGTAATGTTTGTCGGCCATGACGGCGACCTGCGCCAGGTGCGTTACGACAATCACCTGATGCGTTGCGGCAAGATCTGCCAGAACGCTCGCAAGGGCGCGTGCAGTAGAGCCGCCAACACCGGCATCGACCTCGTCGAACACCAACGTATCCACGCCGTCCGCGTTACCCAAAACAACCTTGCTCGCCAACATGACACGGCTCAGCTCGCCACCAGAAGCAATGCGGCGCAGGGGGCGCGGCGTCAATCCGGCACCGCTACGATACAAAAGCTCGTAGCTCGAAGGGCCCGCCGGCGTCCACTCGGCGCGCGGAAGATCGCGCGAGTCCCAAACGAGCTCGGCGCCGCCCATCTCCAGGCGCGCCATCTGACGGCCAACCTCGTGGCAAAAGCGCGGGGCTGCCGTATTGCGTGCACGCTTAAGTGCCTTGGCGGCGGCGAACAGTTCGCGCTCTGCCGCGCCAAGCGCTTCGCGCGCCTTCTTAATCCGCTCATCACCATCGTCTACCAGCGACAACAGCTCTCGCGAGCTATCGCGCATGGCAAACACGTCGTCCATGGTGGGACCCCACTGACGCAAAAGTCCCTTAAGGTCGGAATACCGCTCGCGCATACGAGCCAGCTCGCGCGGGTCGAAGGCGACCCCATCTCGATAGGCACGCAGCTCGTTGGCACAATCCTCGAGCGAGATGCAGGCATCAGAAAGCGCATCGGCGATATCACCCAACTTGCGATCGACAGTAGCCATGCGCGAAAGCTCCGCGACGGCACTGTTCACGGCATCGAGTGCTCCCCCTTCGGCAGCAAGCGACACATGGGCATCGTTGGCCGTTGCCACCAACACCTCGGCATGCTCGGAGCGTGGCAACAGCTCCTCGAGCTCCTCATACTCACCCGGCTTGGGGTCGACCTCGGCGATGCGCTCCAGAGCGAAGCGCGCCTCCTCGACACGACTCCCCTGCGCGCGTGAGGCCTCTTCGACGCGACGGACCTCTTTGGCAGCCGCGCGCGATGCCTTAAGGCAAGCACGATAGCGATCGAGCGACTCGAGCGCCGGGCGCCCCGCCCATGCATCGACCATGGCAACATGATGCGCAGGGTCGAGCAGGCGCTGGTGCTCGTGTTGGCCGCAAAGATCCATCATCACACCGACGCGCTCGGAAAGCTCACGCACGCTGGCGATGCGGCCGTCAATTTTTACGCGGCTTCGACCCTCGGCAGAAAGGCTGCGCTGAACGGTGAAGCCCTCCGTGTCGTGCGGGCCGTCAAACAGGCGCGCCTCGACGTTGGCAAGCGTCTCGCCCTCGCGCACCGTCGACGAATCCGCGCGCTCGCCCAGAATGAGCTTAAGCGCCGAGAGCAACGCAGTCTTACCGGCGCCGGTCTCGCCGGTCAGAACCGTTAAGCCCGCGCTCGGAACCAACGTCGCCTCGCGAATGAGGGCAATGTTGGAAACCTGCAGCTCATCGATCATGACGAACTCCGTAGAACACGCGGCTCACCGAGTTATAGAAGCTCTCGGGGCCGTAATCCAGCAGCAGTACATCGCCGGGACCGCGACGCACGGCCACGCTCTCGACCGTGCCATCGCAGGTAATAAACTGTCCATCGATGGCGATCGCAGGCACGCTCGGGCGGTCATCGGACATAAAAATCTCGACGACATCACTTGGCGAGGTCAAAAAGGCGCGAGCCTGAATGGTATGTGGGGCGATGGGAACGCAAACCATGCCCGTGTAATCGGGACTGACGATGGGGCCGCCGGCGGAAAGCGCGTAGCCGGTGGAACCGGTCGCTGTCGAAACGACGACGCCGTCACCGCGCAGGCGGTCAATATGATGGCCAGACACCGTGATGTCGAACTCAACCATATCGGACAGGGGCCCGCGCGTAAGCGCCATATCGTTAAGGGCAAACGTGCGCACGACATCCTTCGTGCCATCTTCGCGCACCGAAACGATATCCGCGGCGAGGGTGGCGCGGCGACTCACATGGAGCTCACCGGAAAGGGCATCGCTCACGACCTGCAAAATATCGCGATCCTCGGGGCTCGCAGCCGTCAAAAAACCCAAATGACCATAGGAAAGGCCCAGAATGGGGATCTCGCGGTAGTTGAGAATGCGGGCGGCACGCAACAGCGTGCCGTCGCCGCCGAGCGTAATGACCAGGTCGGCATCGTCAACATCGGGCGCACGCTGGATCTTGGAACGCTGATCGGCAGCCCATGCGACCTCGTAGCCCTGGCGCGAAAGCCAAAGCTCGAGCATCAGGCCGCTCTCGACCGCCTCTTGCTTGTAGTAATTGGGAACCAGAAAGACCTTCATAGCGTTGCAGCTTTCTCGCTCAAAGCCGTTACCTGTGATTGCAGCTCATCGTCGGCACGCTCGCCAGAGGCAAACCTCGTGCCGTACAGGAAAAACTCGACGTTGCCCTTGGCGCCATGGATGGGCGACACGCACACATCGAGCGGGAACAGGCCCTTGGCGGCAAAGAGCTCAATCGCCGCCACAAGCGTATCGCGGCGGACGGAGGGATCGGTCACGATACCACCCTCGCCCACCAGCGCAGCCGGCGCCTCAAACTGCGGCTTTACGAGCGTGCAGAACGAACCCAAAGGCTTCAGGCACGCCAACACGGCGTCGATGATATTCGCGATACTCGTAAACGACACATCGCAGACAGCCAAGTCGATAGCGCCGCCATATCCAAGCTCGGGCAGTTGTGTCACGTTGGTGCGCTCATGGAGCCTCACCCGCTCGTCTTGGCGCAGCGACCAATCAAACTGAGCGCGACCCACATCGACCGAAACGACCGTTGCGGCGCCACGCTTGAGCAGGCAATCGGTAAAGCCGCCCGTGGAGCAGCCCACATCGAGGCAAGCAAGTCCCATGGGATCGATCCCAAACGCATCGAGCGCGCCCTCGAGCTTGAGCCCGCCGCGCCCCACGTAGGGAATACGGCCCTTCACGTGCAGGGGCAGACCGGGCGCCACCTTAAGGCCCGGCGAGGTCAAACGCTCGCCGCCACTCGAGACCAAGCCGGCCATAAGAGTGCGAAGGGCATCCGCGCGGTCGGCGCAGATGCCCTGTGAAATCAGTTCGTCATCGAGACGCACGCGTTTCATGAATGCCATCAACCATTCGTATCCGGAGACGCGGCCTGGCTATCCTGGGATTCGTTTGCCGCATCCTCATCGTATTCCTGCTCGAGCTTATCGGCCTCACGAGGCGTCAACTCAAACTTGTCGACCATATCGACCGCACGGGAGCCAAGTTCGATCGCCTCGTCAAACAAATCGAGCGAACGCTCCAAGGACGTATCCTTGGAGCGAACGGTAGCGATGATCTGGTCCAAGCGGTCCGAGATCTCGTCGAAGTTGCGGACGGAACCCTCTGGCATGGCTACTCCTCGACGGTACCGGTCTCGACCTCGGCGACCTCGGCACCCTCGTCGAGAACGCCGGCCGCAGCCTGAGCGGCGGCAACCTTGGCAGCAGCCTCGGCGGCCTGGGCCTCCTCGCGGGCGCGGTCCTCGGCCAGCAGCTCCTGATACAGGTCCTCGCCCGGCAGCTCCTCGCTACGCGCGATCTTGCCCAGCACGCCATTGACAAACGACGCGGACTGGTCGGTGCCATAGGCCTTGGCAAGCTCTACAGCCTCGTTGATCACGATGGCGTCCGAGACCTCCTCGTCGGTGAGGAAGCGCATCTCATAGACGGCGATACGCAGCAGATTGCGATCGGCGCCGGGCATGCGCATAAGATCCCAGTTCTTGGCGATGGAGCGCAGGGCGCAGTCGATGCGGTCGATATACTCGTAGGCACCGCGGCACAGCTCCAGAGCGTAGGGGTCGAGGGGACCCTTCGAGATCAGGAAATCGCCCTCGAGGACGCGCTCGAGCGGGCTGTCCGTCGCCTCGGCCTGGAACAGCAGCTGCAGCGCCTGACTGCGGGCAAGCGTACGCCCGCGATAAACCTTAAGGCTCAAAGGTTACTCCTTGGGGAAAACGAGGCCGTCGATGCAAACGTCAACGCGCTCGACCTCGACGCCTACCTGGGCATCGATAGCTGCGACCACGGCGGAGCGAACGGCCTCGGCGAGTTTCTTGAACGGATAGCCAAAGAACACCACGACGCGCACGGTGAGTGCGAGCTTGTCGCCGATGACCTCGGCCTCTACCGGCGGCTCGGAAGCCGGGGCCTTGGACGAAAGCATCATGGAGACAAGGTTGGTGGCAAGGTCCTTGACGCCCACGGAGGCGATGCCCTCGACATCCGTGACGGCGCGCGAGACGATGGCGGTCAGAACATCGGGCGAAATACCGATGCCGTCAATCTTGATTTCCTGGGGCATGAGTCCTCCTAGAAGAGTTGGTTGCTAGACGCGGGAGACGAACTTGCCGTCGCGGGTGTCAACCTTGATGACCTCGCCCTCGTTGAGGTACATCGGGACCTGGATGACAGCACCGGTGTCGATGGTGGCCGGCTTGGTGGAACCCTGAACGGTGTCGCCCTTAAAGCCCGGGTCGGTCTGGACGATAGTGGTCTCGATGAACATCGGCGGGGTCACGCCCATGAGCTCGTCGTCGGCGAAGAGCAGCTGACAGGTGTCGTTCTCGCGCAGCCACTTGGAGTTCTCGCCCACCATGTCCTCGGGAACGGGAACCTGCTCGTAGGACTCGTTGTCCATGAAGATGTAGTCGGCGCCGTCGTTGTAGAGGTACTGGAACTCACGGGTGGTGAGCATGACGCTCTCGAACTTGGTACCGGCGTTGCAGGTGTTCTCGACGACACGACCGCTCTTGATATCGCGGGTCTTGTAGCGCACAAAAGCACCGCCCTTGCCCGGCTTGACGTGCTGGAACTCGACGATGGTGTAGACCTTGTCCTTAATGCGGAGACCGAGGCCGTTCTTGAAGTCGGCGGTAGAAATGGTAGGCATAGCGACCTTTCTTGTTATGGGTAGAACGCACAAGCGTCCAAATTACATACGAGCGAAATTATACACTTGCAGGCGGCGCCTGCGGCGAGCGCATAAAAAGAGAACGCGGGGCGCCCGAATCATTTCGGACGCCCCGCTTCCAAAATCGAACTGAATGGCTTAGCAGTCGATGACGTGCAAGTCGTGCGGGGTCTTGGTGAAGGGCTCATAGCCGTTCTCGGTGACAACACCGTAATCCTCCAAGCGCACGCCGCCCACGCCGGGCAGGTAGACGCCGGGCTCCATGGTGACAACCGAGCCGACCTCGATGATGTTCTTGCTGCGGTTGAAGTTGGGCAGCTCGTGGATGTCGATACCGACACCATGGCCCAGGCCATGGTTGTAGTAATCGCCATAACCGGCATCGCCGATGATCTTCTTGGAAAGCTTGAAGATATCGTTACCCTCGACGCCCGGATGGATAGCGGCGACGCACTCCTCGTGGGTGCGGCGCACGAGCTCGTACAGGTCGAGCTGTTCCTGCGTGGGCTCGCCCATCACGACGGTACGCGTCATATCGGAGCGATAGTCACAGTAGCCCGCGCCATAATCCATGAGGACGAAATCGCCCTTCTCGATGACACGGTCGCTCGGGACGGCATGCGGGTTGGCGGTGTTGGGACCGCTCGCGACGATGGAGCCAAAGGCCAAGCTGTCGGCACCGTTGGCGAACATAAAGTTCTCGAGCTCGTTGCGGACCTGCTTCTCGGTCATACCGGGCTTAATAAAGCCGAGCATGTGCTGAAAGGCGGCATCGGTGATCGACTGCGCGTGTCGCATGAGCTCGATCTCCTCGGCATCCTTGATGGCGCGCATCTTACGAATGTCGTCATGCATCAGCGGCAGCATGCAGGCGACGGAGCGATCCTCAAGACCACGCTGAATACCCTGGTAAAAGTTAATCTGCATGTCATCCTCGACGGCGCAGACACGACACTTGTTGGCCGCGATCTTGTCGGCAACCCAACCGGGGATGGTGCCCTCGTCCATGTCGTAGACCCAGGGGCTGCCGGCGGGCGTGTTCTCCTCAAAGCTGTTGAGATAGCGCGAGTCGGTATGGAACAGGCATTGATCGGCCGTAATAAATGCGGCGTGCGGAAACTCGAAGGTGTAATCGAAGACGCCCTTTACACCCGTGAGCCAACGGAGGTTGGCCTCATCGCGCACGACGATGGCATCGTAGCCGCGCTCGACCATCAGGGCACGGACACGCTCGATACGACCGGCAGGACCGGCAGCAAACTCAGACATTCAGATTCCTTTCTTATTGTCCTCAAAAAGAGCAGGACGGGCTTCAAACGAATAGCCGAACCACAAGCGATTCGCAACCGATTGAAAACCCGTCCCTCAAAATGATACGAAAGACGATGGATGTCAATAAAGTTAAAAAAGTTCCTTGCGAGAAGCCAGATACGCCTGCGCATGACGTTCGAGAATCTCGTCCTCGACATTTGTCAGGCGAATGGCGCCGAGCGCCGCGGGCAGCGGCAGCATGCTGCGGTTTGAGCGGGCAAACTGCTGCTTGCGGAACTCCTCGATAAACGCGGTGGGCTCCAAGTCGAAGGCAAGCTCTTCGATGCCAAAGTCCTCCAGGCAATCGTCGACCTCAAACACATTATCGATATCGAAGTCGCAGGCATCATGTGCTAGGCGCGCCTCAAAGCGCATACCCTCGGAAAGGAGCTGGTATGCGGGAACGTTAGCCGCGGCCTCGCCCAGGCAGGCGCGAAGGGTGCGCTCCCCTGTCTTACCAAAATCGAGTGCATGGCGAGCACTGGGGTTCGTGGCCATGAGCACATCTTTGCGCGCGGTCTGGGACCACTGCACAGCATTGACGAGCGCGACCTCCTCGCCGGAAAGAATCTCGGGAACAGTCTCGGTAAACTGATTCCAGCGGGACTTGCTGCTCGAAAGCATGGTGCCAACAAGCACCACATAGCCGAGCTTGAGATCCTCGGGGTCCGCCTCGCGAACAAGGTCGAGGTCACACACGACCAAGCCCGATTCGGGACGGAACGCGATAGCGGGAAGCGCATTCGACGACGAGGCGACGAGCGGCTTCATGGTTGTCGCGACCGTGAGCATGGCGTCGAACGTTGTCGGCAGCAAGGCGCACTCGGTGCGACCGCACCACTGATTAGCACACCAGCTAACAACCGAGCAGGTTGCGGCATCACCAACGGCGACAACCAGATCGTCGCAGGTAATGCCGTTGGCAGATAGGGCACCAAAGATGGCATCGGCATCGGCCAGCGTGGCACCAGCAGGCGAGACCTCAAGTGGGAGCTGCGACACGACAAAACCGGCATCAACCAGCGCATGCTCGACGACCTCGCCAAAACGCTCTGACGTGGCGTCGTTCCAAACCACCAACGCGCGCTTAGGCTTGCCCACAGCCGAGGCAAACATGCGCGACAGCTCCTCGAACGCGCCCAATCCGACGCGGACATCGACACTGCGGTTTTGGAAATTGATCAGTTGACGGCGAATCATAGCAGCCCACGCTCCAAAAGCATCTCGGCACAAAGGTAGGAAACGTCCTCGAAGGACTTGTTGCGAATATCAAGGGTAATATCGGCGGCCTGGCGATATAGCGGACGGCGATGCTCAAACAGGCGCGCGGCATGCTCGGGCGAACGGAAATCGGGACGCGTGTCGGACCGACGAATCTGGCGAATCGAATCCTCAAAGTCACCTTCGAGATACACACAGATACCCATCTGGTGCATGAGCTCAATATTCACCGGAGTCTCGACGATACCTCCGCCGCAGGAAACCAGCAGGCTGCGCTCGCTTTGGAGCGAACGGAGCGCCGAGGTCTCGAGCTCACGAAAACGCTCCTCGCCCTCGGTCTCAAAAATCTCGGTCACCGATTTACCGCAACGACGCACGACAAGGCGGTCGGTATCGATAAAGCGACGTTTGAACATAGTGCCCACGTTGCGCGCAAGCGTCGATTTGCCCGCGCCCAAAAAGCCGATAAAGAAGATATGGTCGCAGCCGTGTTTGGTGTGCTGGGACATAGCGAGACCTATTCCTCGCAGGGAAGGTCGCGCAGGGCCCGGCGCTCAAAGATACGGAAGATCTGCGTATACCACAGGTCCTGAGTGGCCTGCGGCTTTACCAGGATGGTATCGACGCCGGCGAAATTGCCGCTCCACACGTCCGTGTAGAGCTGATCACCGATCAGCACCGCCTCGTCGGCCGTGGCGCCGAGGCGCTTAAGACCCGCCTTGAGGGCAAACGGAGCCGGCTTCATGGCGTGGCTAATGGCCTCGAGTCCCAGCTCGCGTGCAGAGCTCATGACCTGGTCGCGATGCCAGTTGTTAGACACCATGCACAGCTTAAAGCCTTTGGCGCGGGCGGCGTCGAGCCAAGCGGAAACCGCGGCGGGAACCTGCTCGGTGTCGCGCGGCACCAGGGTGTTATCGCGATCGAGCAGAATGGCGCGTTTGCCGTCGGCCCACAGGGTATCAAGGTCGATGCGGTCGACGGATGCAACATATCGTTTGGGGCTGAAAATCCTCATGTTTAATTCCAAGACTGTTGGTGCTCTTCGTAGGTTTGCGAGAAGTACTCCTCGTCCTGCGTAATGTAGAAATACAGGTCATCGGAGTCGGTCGGCTCAAGCGTGGCCTTGAGTGCCTCGAGCGACGGGGAGCAGATGGGCGTGGGTGGCAGACCCTCGTGCTTATAGGTGTTGTACGGACTATCTCTCTGCAGGTCGTCGGCGGAAACCTCGCCACCGGTGACATACATCATGGTCGCATCGCTGTTGAGATAACGCAGACCGTCGAGCTTGCCGGCAAGGCGGTTGTAGAAGACCGAGGCGACATGTGCGCGCTGCTCGGCGTTGAGACCCTCGCGCTCAACGATGGAAGCGAGATTGATGATGTCGTAATCGGACATCTCCACGCCGTAACGCTCTTTGATCTTGGCCTCGCAACCGGCAAAATCGAGAGACTTGTACTCGGTGTTGAACTGATCGAGCATGGCACGGATAACGTCATCGGCGCTCGGGTCCTTGCCCAGCGAATAGGTCTTGGGGAACAGAAAACCCTCGAGCGAATCGTTGGCGGCGCCCTTAAGGAAGCTATAGTCGTCCACGTAGTTGGAGGCCTTGGCCTGGTTGAGGAAGTCTTCCTTAGAGATGCTGCCGTAGGCCTGGGCCACACGGTCGGCGACTTGATCGACCGTTAGACCCTCGGGAATAGTAAGCGCATTGGAGCCCGCATTGGGGCCTTCCATGAGCTGCTGAACAACCTTGGTCGCATCCATGAATGTGGTGAACGTATAGGTACCAGGCTTGAGCGACATATCGGCATTGAGCTTTTTCACCGCCGCATAGTAATCCTTGGGATTATCGACGATATGGTTCTCGGAGAGGATCGAGGCGATGGTGTCGCCCGAAGCACCGTCGGGAATGGTCACCGTAACCTGCTGACCAGCCGTAACCTTCGTATCCTCACCGGCAAAGAAGCCCTTGACGGCCGGCACGACAAAGAAAGCGATCGCAGCAAGCGCGAGCACCGCCACCACAACGCCGATGATCATGGGAACCGGAGAACTCTTCTTTTGAGCACCGCGTCGAGCACGCGTGTCGTAGCTCGAGCGGGTCGCCGGAGCAACGCCATGCAAACCGCGAGCATGATGCGAATGCGATTGGGTGGCCTGCGTTCGCCGGACAGGTGCCTGCTGCTTAAAGCGGGTACCGCCTGCAGGCTGGGCCGTACGAGCAGTGGGCTGCTGAGCCGCGCGAGAAGCCGAATGCTGAACCGAACGAGCAGAAGGCTGCTGACCCGTCCGTTGAGCAGGTTGGGCCGAACGAGCGAAGGACTGCACCGGGCGCGCGCCAGGCTGAGCTGCGCGCTGCGTCGGCTGTGCCGGACGCTGGCCAGGCTGGGCAGGGCGCGACTCGGGCTGACGTGTACGATTCGGCTGGCGCGGATCGGAAGCGCTAGGCATGCGAAACCTCCTCGTTTTTACGATCGAGCCACGTCTGCAAAAACAGGCTGGCGGCAATCATGTCAATCTTGCCCCTCATCTGCTTTTCGTTGAGGCCCTGCTCGCGCAAGATACGCTTTGCCTCTTGCGAGGACAGACGCTCGTCCTCAAACTCGAGCGGAAGATCGAGCTCGTCGGCGATCTTTTGTGCCACGGCGGCAACGCGCTCGGCCTGGGGGCCGGGCTCGCCGGCCATGGTCAAGGGACGTCCGCTTATCAGGATGTCGGGCTCATAGTCCTCGACCAGGTAACGGAACGTCTTGGCCATACCGGTGACCTCGGCGGCAGGGAGTACCTTGACAGGCATCGCCATCTTGCCATCACGGCTCGAGACGGCAATGCCAATCCTGGTCTCCCCTATGTCCAGTGCGAGCGCGACCACAGCGACTACTTCGGTTCTTAGGCGCCGAGCGCGGTCTTAGCGGCCGCGAGGGCATCGGCGATACCGGCGGCGTTCTTGCCACCGGCCTGGGCCATGTTGGGACGGCCGCCACCGCGACCATCGACCAGGCCCGCGATCTGCTTGATCACGTTGCCGGCGTGGAAACCGGCCTTGACGGCGTCATCGGAGCCGGCGGCAAGCAGGGCCGGGGTGCCCTTCTCGGTCACGCTGGCAACGACGCAGGCAACGGGGCCGGAAACCTTCTGGTGCACAGTATCCCAGACGTTGCGCAGGTCAGCAGCCTCAAGGCCCTGGAGCTCGGCGACAACGAGCTTGTAGCCGTCGAGCTCGACGGCTCCCTCGATAGCATTGGAGATAGCGTCGGAGGAGCCACCGGTCAGGGCCTTCTTGAGCTTATTGGACGTCTCGCGCAGCTCGGCCTGCAGGTTCTCCACGCGGGCGGGAACCTCGTCGACGCGGCACTTGAGCGCAGCGGCAGCGGCGTCGACGAGTGCCAGGCGGTCGGCCATGTAGTCGAGGGCACCCTTAGAGGTCACGGCCTCGATACGGCGGACGTTGGAGCCCGTGGAGGACTCGGAAATGATCTTGAACAGACCGATCTCGGCGGTGTTGGCGGCATGGGTGCCACCGCAAAGCTCACGGGAGAACGGCTGGTCCTCGGCGCCCACGGAGACAACGCGGACAACGTCGCCGTACTTCTCGCCAAAGAGGGCGACAGCGCCGGCGGCCTTGGCCTCATCGATGCCCATAACGCGGGTAACGACCGGCTTGGAAGCGAAGATCTGCTGGTTGACCAGGTCCTCGACAGCCTTGAGCTGCTCGGAGGACAGGGCCTCAAAGTGGGTGAAGTCAAAGCGCAGGTGCTCGGGCGTCACCAGCGAGCCGGCCTGGGAGACATGCTCGCCCAGGACCTGCTTAAGCGCGGCGTCGAGCAGGTGCGTGGCGGTGTGGTTGCGGCGCAGGAAGCCACGGCGCTCGGCGTCGAGCGCGGCGGTCACGGTGGCGCCGACGGTCAGCGTACCCTCGGCAACATGGGCGACGTGGGCATACAGGCCGTTGTGGTTCTTGGTATCGGAAACCGTCAGCGCAACGCCCTCGGCAGAAAGCTCACCGGCGTCGCCCTGCTGGCCGCCCATCTCGGCATAGAACGGGGTGCGGTCGAGCACGACCTCGACGTCCTCGCCGGCGGCAGCGGACTCGACGGACTCGCCGTTGCGCACGATGGCGACAACCTTGGCGCCCTCGATGACGTCGTTGTCATAGCCGTCGAACTCGGTCGCGGCAACTTTGTCGGAAAGCTCGACCCACACGTCGTTGAAGCTGCCCCAGGCGTCGCCCTTGGCATTGGCGCGGGCGCGGGCCTTCTGGTCCTCCATGCAGGCGGTAAAGCCGTCCATGTCGACGTCGTGGCCAGCGGTGCCGGCGATCTCGACGGTCAGGTCGATGGGGAAACCAAAGGTGTCATGCAGCTTAAAGGCAACATCGCCCGGAAGGACAGCGCCGTCGGCGAGCGCGGCCAGGGCCTCGTCCAGGTAAACGCGGCCGTTGTCGAGCGTCGTGGAGAAGCGCTCCTCCTCGGAGGCGACGATACCCTTGACGAGCGCGACGTTCTTGAGCAGCTCGGGATAGGCCTCGCCCATCTGAGCGTTGACCTCGTCGATGAACTTGGTCAGGAAGGCGCCCTCGATACCCAGCAGGCGACCGTGGAACACGGCGCGGCGGAGCAGGCGGCGAAGGACGTACTCGCGGCCCTCGTTACCGGGGAGGATGCCGTCCGAGATCATGAAGTCGACGGCACGGGAGTGATCGGCGATGATACGCAGCGAGCGGCTGGCACCGGAGTAATCGTCGGCGTCATAGGTCTTGCCGCTGATCTCCTCGCCAAGCTTGATGAGGTGCTGCATCAGATCGCCGTCGTAGTTGGCGGTCTTGTGCTGCATGATAGCGGCCATGCGCTCCAGGCCCATGCCCGTATCGAGGTTGCGGTGCGGCAGCTCCGGCATGGAGCCGTCCTCCTGGCGGTCGTACTGGGTAAAGACGAGGTTCCAGAACTCCAGGAAGCGGTCGCAGTCGCAGCCGGGCTTGCAGTCGGGGCTGCCGCAGCCGACCTCCTCGCCCATGTCGAAGTAGATCTCGGAGCACGGACCGCAGGGGCCGGTGGGGCCGGCGGCCCAGAAGTTGTCATCCTCGCCCAGACGAGAGATGTGATCCTCGGCAACGCCCAGAGAGCGCCACACGTCATGGGTCTCGTCGTCCTCGGTAAAGACGGTGAAGTACAGGCGGTCGAGCGGCAGCTTGAACTCCTTGGTGATGAGCTCAAAGGCCCAAGCGCAGGCCTGCTGCTTGGAGACGCCGCCAAAGGAGAAGTCGCCGAGCATCTCAAAGAAGGACAGGTGACGGCCATCCTCGCCGATGCAGTCGATGTCGTTGGTGCGGACGCACTTCTGGCAGGAGATCGCGCCGATCTCCTTCATGGTCTTCTTGCCCTGGTAATACTCCTTAAACTGGTTCATGCCGGCGTTGGCAAGCAGCAGCGAAGGATCGTCGGGGACGAGGGACGAAGAAGGATAGAGCTTAAGACCGCGCTCCTCAAAGAAGTTGAGGAACTTGGAGCGAATCTCAGCCGTAGTCATTGACGGGTAGTCAGCACTCATAGAGGGAATCTCCTCGGTTTCACATCGAAACAGTTCAAACGTAACGATATTACCATCCCACCGCGCCTGTGCAAAAAGGAGGGCCGCCAAACAGCGACCCTCCAGCGAATTTGCACGTTATTGCCTATGAACTTGAACTTGAAATGACTTACTGCTCATCATCGTTCATGGAACCGTCGATGCCGGTATTGGTATCGTCGTCCGAGTTGGAATCGTCGTCTTTGGCGAAGGGATTCTTGAAAAAGCCCGTAGCATCGGGCTGAAGGCCCGAGAGCTTGATCCAGGGGTTATCGAGCTCGGGCCTGGGCATGGCCTGGGCCTCGGGCGCAGTCTCGTTACCGATGAGCTCGGACTCATAGATGAACGTATCGTCTCCAAGCGCGTCATAAGCGGCGACCGGGTTACCCTCGGTATCGCGATACGGCGTGCCCTTAAACACGGCGCCGTCGTATGCCACGAGCTGGCGGCCGGTCTCGTTCTCAAAGTAGTAGACGAAAATGCCCTTGAGGGCCGCGCACAGCGGAATGGCGATAACCATGCCGATGGCGCCCATAAGCGCCGAACCGATAACGAGTGCCGTCAGGCTCATGATGGGATGCACCTGCACCGAGCTCTGCATGACTTTAGGCGAAATGACGTTGTCGGTGACATTTTGTGCCACCATGGTCACGACCAAGGTCCACAAAGCCAGCATCGGGCTGAACATAAAGCCGAGCACCGTAGCAATCGCCGCGCTCACCCAGGGGCCAACAACCGGGACCAAGTGCATAATGCCCGTAAAGATGGCCATGAGTGCCGCGTAGGGATGGCCAATAAGCGTAAAGCCGATAAAGGCCAGGATGCCACCGCAGATGGACGTCACGACCATGCCACGCATATAACCGCCGACCGAGCGCGAAAGAATCGCGACCATAAAGCGGTACGAGGTCTCTTTTTCCTGACCAATGATGGTGCAGACCTCGTGGTGCATACGGGGATAGTCGCAGGCCAACCAATAGGCAAGCACCAGACCGAGGAAGATGACGAACAGCTGCGAGGCCGTATTGGTAATGAACGGGAATACACCGCGACCAAGCTCAGCGGCAATCTGAGACACATACTTGGACGCCACGGTAACCAGCGAAGAAAGATTATCGTCCAGATACTCTTTGAGCGGCGTGTTGTTGAGCGTCTTAGCATGCGAGACCATCTCGTTGAGATCACCGCCCGCAACACGAAGCTGCTCAGGCAGGCGGCTCAAGACTTCCATGATCTGGCCAAAGAGAATCGGCGACAAGATGCAAACGACACCGACGAGCACAGCAACGACCACGATCAGCGCGATGAGCGAACCAATGCCACGGTTGACGCCGTGATGCTCGAGCCAGTTAGTGATCGGCGACATCACAAAAGCGATGATGGAACCGACAGCTAGAAACTCGATAACCGGCGCCAAGATACCCATAAGGTTAAAGATGACGGCGGCGATGACAATGCAGCCGACGACGGCCCAAATGCGAAGCGTCAGAATACGGGTATCGCGCAGCGCGCGATCGGTTTGTTGGGGGTGTTCACTCATGAACGAACCATCACTCCGTCGGGGTCGATCTTGTCCTGAACCTTCTTAAGGGTACGGCGCAGCAGGCGCGAGACCTGCACCTGCGAGATACCCAGCTTCTTGGCGATCTCGATCTGGGTCATGCCCTGTACGAAACGCAGCTCGATAACCTCGCGCTCGCGCGGCGAGAAATCGCGGATGGCCTCCTCAATCACCAGGCGGTCATCGGTAAAGTCGAGCTCGTTGTCGTCGTCGGCGTAACGGTCGAGAATTGAAGGCGCGTCGTCAGAATCGGACGCACCGGGGGCCTCGATGGGCACCGAGGTATAGGCCGAGGACGATTCCATGGCCTCCAGCACCTCGTCAACGGTCACGTCTAGGTACTCAGCGATTTCCTCAACCTTAGGCGAGCGCTGCAGCTCGTTAGTGAGCTTGTCGGTGGCCTGGTTAACCTTGGCAGAGAGCTCCTGTAGGCGACGCGGAACGCGCACACTCCAACCCTTGTCGCGGAAGTGACGCTTGATCTCACCCAGGATGGTGGGCGTGGCAAACGTGGTGAACTCAAGTCCGCGCTCGGGGTCAAAGCGGTCGATAGCCTTGAGCAAACCCAGATAGCCGACCTGCATGAGGTCGTCGAGCGGCTCGCCGCGATTCTTAAATTTGTTGGCAAGAAACCTTACCAGGTTCATATGGGACATGACGAGCTGCTCGCGGGCGTCCGGATCACCGGTCTCTTTGTAGCGACGAAACAGCTCGCGGGTTTTCTCCTTGTCCCAAGCGGTCTTACCGCTCCGGGAACGTTCGGTCATATTAGATATCCGCCTTGAGATCGAGGGAAAGCGTCAGAGGCGCCGCAGTCTTTTCGTAGGAATCGCACACGCTTGCCAGAATGAGCTCGGCATATACGGCGGCCTGGTCATCCTCATCGACGGTCGCCTGGTCGCCAAAGGTGAAGGTCATGCCAACGTGAGACTCATCGACATCGAATTTGATCGAGATAACGTCAGAATCAACGGCCGTGCAGCCAAAGATGAAGGCCTCCTCGGCAGCCATACGAATGTCCTCGATGCGATCGACGGACATGGAACAGAGCGCGCCGACATTAGCCGCCGTCATGCGCACCAAGCGTGCCAGACGCGGATCCCCGGCAACAGTCAGCGTGATAGAGCAAGTTGCTTCACTACTCATCGCAGGACTCCTCGGAGGTCTCGGCGGGCGCGTAGGTGTAATACCGGGCTGCTTTAGCAGCAGGCTTCTGTGCATCATCGTCACCAGCAGCGGCATCGTCCCCGGTTTCGCCAATCAGGACACGCTCGGTCGGCTGCTCGGCTTCGGCGGCAGCGGAAAGATTGCGTTCGGCCTCGACCGCGGGAGCCTTCACCTTGTTAAAGAGTTTCTGAACGGCACCGGCCGCAGAGTCGGTCACGCTCGACACGGCATTGCTGGCCTCGGCCATGCTGCCCGTAACCTCGGAAATGTCGCGAACCACGGCTTCGACCTCTACGAGATTGGAGGTAAGGGCGTCGACGGCGGTCTTGCTCGACTTGAGGAGCGGCTCAACCTGCGCCAGCGCGGGGGTGAGCTCATCGACGGCGCCATCGAGCTTTGCTACCACGGGCTGAGCCTCGGCGATGGTGTTGTTAAGGTCGCTCACCGTCTTGTCGAGCGAATCAACGACAGTGCGGGTCTTTCGCAGCGTGAGCGCGAGCTCAATGACAGCCCACACGCCGGCAACGGCGAGCAGCAGCAGGGCGATTTGGATGGGACTCATACAAGCCTCCCGAAGGAATCGAAATACAGACGCTGTTCATGGTACCCCAAAGGGGACCGAACATGCCAAAAGCAGCAACGTGAGACAAAATTACCAGCGGCTACTTCGGTGCATTCCCGCTACGGTCGCGCTCGCTTTGCTCTACACGCCACTCTTCCCAGCCGCGGCCGGCAGGCTGCCAAAACGCACCGCGCTCCAGCCCCTCGGGCAAATAGCGTTGATCGACCCAGCCTTCGGGATAATCATGCGGATACTTATACACACCGTATTCGTCGCTGCCCGGGCGATGACGATCGCGTAGATAGCTCGGCACCTCGCGCAGCCCACTTGAATGAATATCGGCCAACGCCGCATCAATCGAGGCCTCACACGCGTTGGATTTTGGCGCCAAGCACACATAGAGTGCAGCCTGTGCCAGATTAATGCGGCACTCGGGATAACCGATGACCTCGGCAGACTTAAACGCGGCATGCGCCACCAATAGCGCCTGCGGGTCGGCGTTGCCAACATCCTCAGAAGCCTGAATCATAATACGGCGAGCGATAAACTTAGGGTCCTCCCCCGCATCGATCATGCGCGCGAGCCAATAGATTGTGGCATCGGGGTCGCTGCCGCGCATAGACTTAATAAACGCGCTGATGATGTCGTAGTGCATGTCGCCGTTTTTGTCATACGAAAAACCACGGCGCGGATTGGCAATCTTTACGTCATCCACGGTAATGGGATAACGCTCCCCCGCCGCCGGCGCTGGCGTTCCCTCGGTATCGGGACGCGTGACGGCAATCTCGCTCGCAAGCTCGAGCGTCGTGAGTGCCGAGCGAGCGTCACCCGCAGCCAGCGTGCAGATGGTCTTAACCGTATCCTCATCGGCCGAGAACTTGCCGTTCAAACCCTGCGGCGCCTCGAGCGCACGCTCGATAAGCGTGGCGATATCCTCGTCCTTTAAATGTTCAAGTTCCACCACGCGACCGCGCGAGAGCAACGCCGAGTTGACCTCGAAGTACGGATTCTCCGTCGTGGCGCCAATCATAATGACGGTACGGTTCTCAACCGCATGCAGCAGGGCATCCTGCTGCGACTTGGAGAAGCGGTGAATCTCGTCGATGAAAAGAATGGTGCGACGGTCGTACGTATTCAGGCGCGTCTTGGCCTCGTCAATCACGCGGCGCAGGTCCTTCACAGTGCCCGTCACGGCGCTGACCTCGACAAACTCGCTCTTGGTATGGTTGGCGATAATGTGGGCCAGCGTCGTCTTGCCCGTACCGGCCGGCCCATACAGAATCACACTCGACAGCACGTCATGCTCAATCGCGGCACGCAACCACGAGCCCTTACCGACGGCCTTTTGCTGGCCCACGTACTCGTCGAGCGAATTGGGCCGCATGCGCACCGCAAGCGGCGCATTCTGAAAGGAACGCTCACGCGTCGAAGCAGAAAAAAGGTCGTCCATAGCCATCCCGTGCATCAATCAAAAACGTTTTCCATGAACAGTATACCGAATATATACGAACTACCGTTCGTTAATATAGGTACGGTGCGGAAACATCATTCCCGGGAACAGCTTGCTCGTGAGCTCGCAGAAATAACCGTCCGTCATGCTCGCAATGTAATCCACGACCGTCTGGTCCTTATCGTCCTGCCATGCATAGGTGCGATCGTAGTAGGAAAGCTGCTGCTCAATGCGAGAAATGTGGTGCTTAAAGATATACGAGGACTCGTCGCCTTCGTCTATATCCCGCAGGCAACGGTCATAGAGCTTTTCGAAGGCCTCGCGCAGCTCCGCTTCGGAGTCGCCTTCTATGCCGCCCTTGCTATAGATCTTCTCGTAGTTCTCGCGCTTGGCCCGGCGGATCTCCTCAAACAGGTCCTCGCTCATCTCGATGCGCGGCTTGCCATAGCTGTGCTCGACGATATCAATAGAGGCATGCGTAAGGATCCAGCTGTTGTATGCACCGCCCAGGTCATCGTCAAAGGCGTCGGGTGACAGCAGGCCCGCCGCAATGGCGTCTTGGCGATCGCGCCCAACGTAGGCAAGGATATCCGAGATGCGAACCACGCAGCCCTCGAGCGTCATGGGGCGCAGGTGCTCAATTGCGCTATAACCCGTGGCAATGCATTCCTCGACGGTTCGGTCGAACTGGTTAAAGGAACCCATGTCCGAAAGCTCAAAAACACGCTGTTCGTACTCGCCGTTGTGGCACAGTACGCCATCGAGCGTCTGGAGCGACACGTTGCGGCCGTACAGCGCGTCGAGCACGCGGACCGACTGCACATTATGGAAAAAATAACGCCCCGTGCGCTCATGATAGATGTCGTTGAGGAAACGCTCACCGGCATGGCCAAAGGGCGTGTGGCCCAAGTCGTGGCCTAAGCCAATCGCCTCGATCAGATCGCAGTTGAGCCCCAGAGCACGCCCGATATCGCGAGCGATGCGCGAGACAAGCTGCACGTGCAGGCCGCGGCGCGACAGATCGTCGTTGCTGCGAAAACTGAAGACCTGCGTTTTGCCTGCATAACGTGTGTATGCTGGCAGATGCAGAATCTTTTCGATATCGCGCATAAAGGCCGGACGCATAAGCGTGCCCTCGTCTGCGGCCCGATCGACACGGCGGATGGCCTGGTCGTCACCGCATCGATAGGGATTAACGACACCCGCGGCGCGGTCGGCGGCAATGCGCTCGACCAGCTCGGGCGACAACGCCGCGGGAATGCGATCCAGGCGCGCCTTGATGGCGGCTGTCTGTTGATTGATTGCCATGGCATGCTCCTTAAAAAGGGCGCGCAAACGGTTACAGCGTACTACCCACGAACTCGATTATGGCAAATATTGGCACCAAAAACGGCAGCAAAGGCAGCGAGCGCGATTTTACGATGAGACAGGCAGCGGCAAGGGTCAGGAGCGCAACCGCAAACGCGACGACGCCGCCCAGGGGATCGAAAGTGCAAAGGGCAAAGAGCGCCTTGGCATCACCCATGCCAACGCCAGGGGCATGGCGAAGGCGACGCCAGAGTGACTCAGTAAGCACAAGGGCAAGGTAGACGATGACCGCAAGACCGGCGTGGTCAAGCGCCATGTTAACGCCCTTGTCGAGCCAGACGCCCGTAAACGCCGCCACCGCACACGCGCCGGCAAGCTCATTGGGAAACCGCCGCTCGCGGGCATCAATCGCCGCGCCGGCAAAGATGCAAATCCAAAACGGGATATAGAACATCGAAACCCCTCAACTGAGCGCTCAAACGTAAAAACCACCGCAAAGGTTCTATCCCCTTTGTGGTGGTTTTGATGGTGGTTATTTGGCGCCCTGCATGACCTCGTCGAGGGTAACGCTTACGGCGTGCTGCGTCGGCACCCAGTCGACCTTCAAGAACAGCGCTGCCACCGTAATGGGGATATAGCTGAACATAAAGATCGGGAAGGTAAACAGGTTGGTTACCAGACGCCACTTTTGCGCGCAGTGAATATGCTTGTATTCAAAGATAGTCGTGAGCAGCGCCAGGATAAAGAAAGTCTGATACATCATAGCGAAGGTCATAATGAGCGAAGCGGCACACGCCTGCATCTCGACTTCGGTAGCCAAGAAACCGTGCGAAAGGCCGCCCACGATGAGGAACGTCGCATTAGCGAGCATCGAGATCAGAGAGAGTAGCATGCCCGGCGCGATCGTCATAAACATGTCGTAGGCGGCAAAGCGATGATAGCGGAAGGTCGATTTGACCAGGTGCTTACCGTACGTAAAGAACACCTGGTAGAAGCCCTTGGTCCAACGCATACGCTGTTTCCAGGATGCCTTAAACGTCACGGGCTGTTCGTCAAAGAACTCCGCCGGCGCATAGCCAATGCGAATACCGTGAATGGCACAGAACGTGGTGAACTGAATATCCTCGGTCAGCGTGTGGAACTGCCAGCCGTGCATACCCTCGATAACGCTGGCGGAGATGAGGTAGCCCGAACCCGAAACGGCGCAAGACGTCTTACAGATGTTGCGCGCATTGTTGAGAAAGCGCGCCTCGCGCAGATACCACGTGGCATTAGCTGCCGAGATCCACGAGCTGCCAAAGTTCTTGGAATTGCGATAGCTCGTAACAACATGGAAGCCCTGGTCAAAAGCATCGTTCATCTTGGACACGTAATCGCGGGCGATAACGTTATCGGCATCGAAGATAAAGTAGCCTTCAAACGTATCGGGATACTCGTTAAGGATGCGGTCGAAGCCATAGTCCATGACCCAGCTCTTGCCTTTACGGGCCAAGTCATTGCGCTCATAGACGACGGCGCCCGCCTCGCGCGCGAGCTGCGCCGTGTTGTCGGTGCAGGCATCGGCGACCACGAAGACCTCGATAAGCTCGGACGGATAATCTTGGTCCTTAATGGAGCGCACAAGGTTGGCGATCACGGCCTCCTCGTTATGCGCCGCGATAAAGAAGGCATAACGATGGAGCTTCTTGGCCTTGGGAGGCGCGACCTCACCACGAAGAGCACCGATGACAAAGAAGACCACCTGGTACAGAAAGCAGACCGTAAGCAGCGTGACGACAATCTGGTTGAAGATCACGATGGGTGTGTTGGTTTGTAAAAAGGCGAGCATGCAGGCTCCCAGGAACGCGTGACGTAAACAACCGTATATCTTACCGCAGGCTTACGGAGTTCAAGAAACCACCTAATACTGGCTAGGCCTCGAGCAGACCGAGCTGAGGGACGATTTCGTTGCCAGCGGCAGTGCGGCCGAGCGAACGCGGGGCCAGATCATCCAGAACCGCCGCAAGATCCCATGGCAGCTCGTCACGGCACTCGATGTGCTCCCCCGTCACGGGATGATCGAACGCCACACGCCAGGAATGCAGGAACTGCCTGGTCAAACCCTGATCGGCACGAGCATCGCACTTGCCATAGAGTGGATCGCCCACGCAGGCATGGTTGATATGGCGCATGTGCACGCGAATCTGATGCGTGCGGCCGGTAAACAGGTGACACTCGACAAGCGTGTAGCCGTCGTCGAAGCGCGTGGAATCAAAGCGCTCAAGGACCTTAAAGGTCGTGATGGCCTGGCGCGCAAAGGGGTCATCGGAAACCGCCATCTTCACGCGGTCGCGCGTGGAGCGAGCGATACCAGTATTGATAGTGCCCTCGTCCATGGCGATGTGCCCATGAACGAGCGTAATGTAGCGACGGTCGAGCGTGCGCGTGCGGATGAGATTTTGAAGCGCACGCTGGGTGTCGTCGTCTTTAGCCGCGAGCATAAGGCCCGAGGTATCGCGATCCAGACGATGCACGATGCCGGGGCGGTCCTCGCCCTGCACGGTACCCAGATGGTCGATACCGCAGTGATAGACCAGGGCATTCGCAAGGGTGCCGCTCTCATGACCATGCGCAGGATGGCACACCAGGCCGCGCTGCTTGGAGAGCACCATGAGATAGTCGTCCTCATAGCGAATGTCGAGCGGGATGGCCTCGGGGATCACGTCGGTCGGGTCATGCGGCTCGGGCAGGTCGACCGAGATGCGGTCACCGGAGCGTACGGCATACTTTTTAGATAGGCAGGTCTCGCCGTTGACGGCAACGGCGCCTCCCTCGATCAGATGCGCGCAGGCAGAGCGCGTGGGACAGCCATCGTTGGCGCCCAGATAGGCGTCGAGACGTTGACCGGCGCAATCGTCGGCAACGAGAATATGGATGTCGGCCATTAGCGCTCATTCCTTTCGCGAATCTTGCGGGCACGCTCCCCACGCTGCTTAGCTTTACGTTTGGCGCGGGCCTCGTCACGGGCGTTGAGCTCGGCGGTCGCATCGACCTCGCGAGCGGCAGGACTCAAGAACATGTATCCGATGAGCGCCAGCACGACACCGGCGGTAATGCCGATATCGGCCACGTTAAAGACGGGGAAATCAATGAAGGTAGTGGCAATAAAATCAGTCACAAAGCTCATGGCCAGGCGATCGATCGCGTTGCCGATGGCGCCGCCCGCAACCATGGCCATACCCACGACCTCTAGGCGAGCGAGCTGAGGAGCACGGAGCAAGTACACGGCAATGGCGACAATGGCCGCAAGCGCCAGCACGGCAAACGCTATGCCATGGCCCTCGCCCATGCTAAAGGCAGCTCCGATATTGCGGACAAACACAAAATCGATCACGCCGGGGATAACAGTCGTATGCAGGGCATCGCCCACGGCACGAACCGCAATCTTGGTCAGCTGGTCAACAAGCAACACAAAGAGCGCCACCCCACCAGCAACACCTAACCGCCAACGCAAAGGCGGCGTCATATCCCCAGTACGACCCAAATCAATCCCCTACCCTCAAGGACGTCGAATTCCATTTAACGCAAATAACCATCTTATATTGCCATACGCAGAACGCACGACATATCCACCAATGCGACAAAGGGGCTGTCCCCTTGTCCCTTCACCGGGTAGTCTTTTTGGGACGGGGCTTTTTTAGCTACCCAGTCCAGCGCTTTCGAAGATTAAGTCCTTATTTGAGGTAGGGCAGCTAAAAAAGCCCCGTCCCAAAAAGACTACCGACAGACACTATGACCCAATCCGAGGGCACTAAAAAGATAGGAGCCCCCGCTCGTGACCGCGGGTCGGGGCTGCGACAATGATGTTGAAGTGCCATAGGCGCAGCCGCGCCGCAACGAGGTTGGGAGGCTCCCATGCCAAAGTATTCTACCGCGTTCGGGATGGACGTCCACCTGAGGTCGACCACCGTCTGCGCCCTCGACGCGGACACCGGCGAGGCCGTGACGAGGAGGTTCCCCGGCAACCCCTGGGGCGAGATCGCCGGGTGGATGGATGGGTTCCCCGGGCCGTCGCTCGCGGCCTACGAGAGCGGCTACCTCGGCTTCGCCCCGCAAAGGGAGCTCGCCGGGCTCGGCGTCGAGTGCGTCGTCGCCGCGGTCTCGAAGATCCTGTTAACGTCAATGTATTTTTGCCCAATCGCGCCAATTATTTTTGCCCCATCGCGCCAGCTCACGATGTCCAGCCGCACCAATGCAAATTGCCCAATTCTGGCTATTCTTCTTTCATCTTCCTTTCCGTCGGCACGTCCTTGAGCCTGTAGGAGCGGCCGGTTATCTTGATGACGTGGCAGTGGTGGCAGATCCTGTCGGCGATGGCGCTGGCGGCCACCTCGTCGCCGAACACCTTCGCCCATCCCGTTATGCCAACGTTGGTGGTGATGATCGTGGACCGCTGCTCGTAGCGGGTGCTCACCAGCTGGAACAGCAGGTCGGCGCCGCCCTCGTCGATGTCCATGTAGCCCAGCTCGTCGATGATGAGCAGCTTCGAGTGGGCGTAGTACTTCAGCCTCTTCTTGAGTATCCCCCTGGACTGGGCGTCCTTCAGGTCGTCCACGAGCCTGGCGCAGTCTATGAACCTCACCTCCTTGCCGGCCTTCACGGCCTCTATGCCGATCGCGGTGGCGAGGTGGGTCTTGCCCACGCCGGGGCTGCCCACCAGCAGCACGTTCTCGGCCCTGTCCACGAACCTCAGCGTCGCCAGCTCCTCAACCAGGGGCCTGGGCACGGAGGGCTGGAAGGACCAGTCGAAGTCCGCCAGCGTCTTCACGCACGGGAACCCCGACGAGCGTATCCGCAGCCTCGTGATCCTCTGCGTCCTGGCCTCCACCTCGACCTGCGTCATCTGCGCCACCGCGGAGCAGAAGTCCGCATCGCCCTCCGACACCATCCGCATGTAGTCGGGCAAAAGCGCCGACATCTCGTGCAGCCCCAGCGTCCCCAGGTTGTTCTGTGCCCTCACGTAGGGGCTGGCCTCGATCGCGGGATCCGCCATCACTTTCCTCCCATCCGCCCGAGCAGCTCCAGGTTCGCCCGCGCCTGCTCGCGTATGTCCTCGTCGGCCGCCCAGGCCTTATCCGCCATGGCCTCCACGTAGTGCTCTTCTGTATAATTGATCTTGCTGGCGCCCTGCGCCGCGTCGTGGACCGCGACCAGCTCGCCCGCCACGGTGATGCGGATCTGCCCGCCCGGCATCGTCACCACCCTGGCCTTCCTCCCGATGCACCTGCGGGGCACCGACCACTGCCTGCCGGCGGCCCTGACGAGCATCGTCGGCGGCACCACCTGATCAGAGACGTCGCCGACCATCGATTCCAGCAGGGTCGCGTTGCCTATCGGCTGCAGGAACTCCTTCTCCCGCATGAATAGCGCCGAGGGCGGCAGCCCCGTCGTGTCGTTGGGCTCCGAGTTGCTCCTGGCCTCGATGCGCGCGATGGCCGCCAGCAGCCCGTCCAGGCCCACGAAGTCGCGATCGTAGGCCGAGAGCCTGTTCAGGAAGCGGTTGGCGGACTCGTCCTTCCCCTTGGTCTGGGGGGCGCCCGCCCGGCACAGCTGCAGGTCGAAGCCGGCCTCCTTGGCGAACCGCCACGCCCTCTCGTTCCTGACGCGCCGGCCCGTGGACATGTTGACCAGCGACGACATGTTGTCGGTGAGGCACTCCTGCGGCACGCCGCCCATGAACTTGAACGCGCCCAACAGGCAGGCCAGCAGGTCGTCCGTGGTCCGGGTGGCCGAGTAGGTGAACTTGTGGAGCCTCGAGTACCCCAGGGTCGCGGAGAACACGTTGAACTCGAAGACCTCGCCGTTGGCGTCCACCATGGTGATGCCCTCCTTCCAGTCGAACTGCATCTGGCGGCCCGGAGGGGTCTCGAAGCGGGGGTGCGCGTCCGGTGCGCGCAGCGCGCCGAACGCGATGCCGTTCTTCCTGCAGTACTCGGTGAAGGCGTTGTACCCCGGCAGGCGGGCGTCCGGGTGCCTGTGCAGCAGGAACTCGTGGACGGCCTTCTTCGTGATGCCGGGAAGCTCGGCTTTTGCCTCTATCACCTCCCGGAACGGGTCGAAGCCGCTGCCCCTCGACGCCCTGCCGTCGTCGAGGTCGCCGCCCGCTCGCCAGTATTTGGCCACGGTCTTGCGGCTCATCCCGTGCCTGCGGCCGATCTCGCTGAAGTTGGGCTTGGTGCCGGATTGCCTGTACATGCTCAACTCGCCCATAACGTTCCTTTCCATATCGTCCTCCTCTCGAAAGGTTACTCGAGGGGAGGGTACCTTCGTTGGCGCGGTTGGGCAAAATGCGTTGGCGCTGTTGGCACATCTATCTTGGTGCTATTGGATTTTTACGTTGGTGTAACTGGCCCTTTTTATATTGGCATTAACAGCCACTCGACGCGGGCGAGCTCGGAGACCGCCGAGGCGGTGCAGCGGACCGCCAGCCACGCCGCCCAGTCCTCGAAGTCGCGCGTGAAGCGCGCCCCGTGCCGCGCCCAGGGGACGGCCTCGGTGCGCACGCCGTGCTCCGGGCAGCGCACCCTGCAGGGCGCGTACTCCAGGTAGCAGGCCGAGCGCGCCAGGTCCATCGCCCTCCACAGCCTGGGGGCCCCGCGGTTCGCCATGTCGTAGAAGTCGCAGGCCCTGCCGCATACGGGGCAGCGGCGCTGCTCGCGCTTGTAGGGCCGGACGCTCACGACGATGCGCTCGGCCTCGATGCGCGCGCCCAGGACGACCGTGCGGGCCAGACCGAGGGCGAGAAGTAGTAGACTCTTCATGCGTCACACCTCTTCGGTTGTCTGAATTTGGCTTAGCAATCATAGGCGGATGACGCGGAAACGGCCCCTCCCGGGGCCGTTTCAGTTCCAGATCGTTGTTTTCGCCCGCTGAGCTGGGCCTATGCCGGAATCTCTCCCACAGAAACCACCGAAGAGCCAGATTTCTTCTGGGGCGGTTGACAAGGGCTGTCCTTCAGCCCTGCAATTAAGAGGATGATGAGCTGGCTGAGCTCATGAAGGGCCTTGGGGGCGAGGGGTGCCCACCAGCAATTCAGCCTCGATGGTGATGCTTTTCACACGCGATAGATTTAGGGACTCCGCGTCGATGCCGAACAGCAGCGGCGTCATCTCGGCGAACACGCGGACGTCCCTTTCGGACATCTCGAAGGTGCGCGTCACCTTGATGCGGTCGGTCATCTTGAAGTGCTTCTCAAAGCAATCGGTCACCAGCTGGTTTGAGTATTCCTTGCTGCGCAAAGATCCTTCAGCAAGGTGGCGCAGCTCCGTAAGATGATTGCTGCCTGGAACCACTTTGACCAGCACTCCTGGCGCGGAGGCGTTTCTGGTTGGGGTGAGAACGCGCTTGAATTCGTCGTAGTTCGAGGGAGCGAATACGTCCACCACGCAGTTGATGGAGCCTTTCAGCACGGGGATGTTCGTCAGGTCGCCAACCAGCCATTTGACCGCCTTTCTGGAATCGTGGCGGGCCGCCATCAGCATGGCGTCTTTTGAGAGGTCAAACGCCACCACGTCGACACAGAGGTTTTCTCGGATTGCACGTGCATAGAAGCCTTCTCCGCATCCCGCGTCGAGCACGCGGAATGGCGTCGCGTTCACAGCTGCAGGACCCTCGCTTGGGGAAAGGGCCCTTCCTACCGCGGTGAGGACGGCTTCTTTCACGTGGTCGTAATACCCTGCCTCCAGGATTGCCATGCGGCTCTCAAAGGATTCTTTGCTGTAGTGGGCTGACTGCCTGGAGGGCCCTAGAAGGTTTACGTACCCCTGCTTTGCGATATCGAAGCAGTGCCTCTTCGGACATACGAGGCTCCCTTCCTGCAGCTTCAGGGCGCTGTGGCAAAGGGGGCAAGAGAGCACGTCGGCGCTGTCAGCAAATCGCGCGTATCTGTCGAGTACCATTGCGTCTCCTTTCGTCCAAGCAATTCTAGCAGATGAGTCTTCCCCAGCAGTGCATGGCTAATCACAGCAGGCAGAACCGCACAGTGACAAATAGCTGAGCTATTTCAAGCTGGGATTTCGGTATTCTGCTGCCCTCTTTTGGGCCACTTCATTTCGCCACGCTTTTGACAGGAGCAACAGGGTCCTCGCGCGCAAAACGCATATGGGCAATGCAGCCGTCTGTCAGGGCATGCCTGCGCCCCCGAACCTGCCGAAAAGGCGCTGATCTGCCCGCCAGGGCATGCCTGCGACCCCGAACCAGCCGAAAGGGCGGTGGATCTGCCCGTCAGGGCATGCCTGTGCCCCCGAACCAGCCGAAAGGGGGGTGGATCTGCCCGCCAGGGCATTGGCAGAAGAAAGAATGCCGAGATACTCAATAAGAAGATTGATAACCTTCAGCAGGTGAAAAAAGGAGGCTTCGGTAGTTTGTGTGACAAGGGGCTAGCCTAGGCAGCAACGCTCTTCGCTCCCTTCACGCCCTTCTTCCTCGCCTTCACCGGGCGACCCGGGAGCTGGGGCTGGCAGTCGCCGCACCTGAGCATGAGCAGGGCCACGAGGTTGTCGGTGTTGCGGAAGCCGTAGCCCATCCTCACCGCCACCTTGATCTTGTTGTTGATGGCCTCTACGCGCCCGTTGCTGATGCCGAGCTCGACTGCGGCGATGATGTCGTCGCGCCGGCGGCGCACCTTCTTCTCCACGGCGACGACCTTGGCGATCTTGCAGTAGGCGGCCCTGTGCATCCAGTCGTCGAGCAGCTCGGCGGCCTCGGAGCCGTCGGCTGCCCGGAAGACGGCCCGCAGGTCCTCCTTGAGCTCCCAGGCCCTGACCAGCCGCGAGCCGGCCCTCTTCTTGAGCGCCTCGAGCCTCGCCCTCTGGCCGTCGGTGAGGTCCTCGGGGTTCTTCACGAGCGCGTAGCGGCTGCCCTTGATGGAGGCCGCCTCCTCCTCGAGCGCCCTGACCTCCTCGGGCGGCAGCTCGCCTTTGGCAGGCCTGCCGCGCTTGCCCTCGGGCCTGGGCCTGGCGGCCCTGGCGGCGGCCCTGGCGGCGTTCCACTCCTCGCAGCGCACGGCGTCGAGCGCGTCGTTCATCCACTGGACCACGTGGAAGGGGTCCATGACCCACCTCGCGTTGGGGCAGCGGCGCTTGACCAGCTGCCTTATCCACCTCGCGCCGTCGGCGGTCACCACCTCTATGGCGCGTGTTTTTGATAGCTTTTATTTTTAGGAAATCACGAGATAAAAGTTTCGGGTTTCACGACGATTGTTTCGCCTCATAAGCAAAGGCGCCGACCACCTCCAACGGATGGCCTA